>NZ_CP019334.1:3527500-3827500 GCF_002163675.1 Polaribacter sp. SA4-12
TTAATTCTTGCAAGGCTTTTATAGATTTATCAAAAACGCCATCTCCACGTTGTTTGTCTGTTTTTCCACGCGTCCAATGTGGCATTGATGAAACTACGTGTACATTGTGTTTTTTGAAGAATTGAGGTAAATCGTGGTATTTTTTATTGGCTCTAATAATTGTTAAGTTAGAACGAACAATAAAATCTTTAATTCCGGCTTTTGATGCTTCTTCTACAAACCATCTAAAATTAGGGTTCATTTCTGGAGCGCCACCTGTTAAATCCAAAGTGTGTGCTTCCGTTTTTTTGATAACTTCTAAGCATTCATTCATTGTTTCCAATGTCATGATTTCTTTTCTATCAGGACCAGCATCTACATGACAATGCGAACAAACTTGATTACACATGTATCCCAAGTTTATCTGTAAAATTTCTAGTTTTTTAGGACGTAAAGGAAACTGATTTGTTTCTTTTAGTTTGTTTGCAAAAGTTGGTAATTCTCCATTCGCAAAAATTCCTTCAGAAAGAATTTCCATCTGACGAGAAGTATTTGCAATGTCGTTATTTCTTGCTTTTAGCGATTTTGTAGCCATTTTATAAGTTTACAGTTTACAGTTTACAGTCTCAGTTTACAGTAGACGCTTAACTGAATACTGTTGCTGAATACTGCTAACTATTATCCGTCAAGTTTGTTTACTTTATTCATCATTTGAACGCCATGTACCAAAGTTGCGCCACTTTTAATTGCAGCACCAACATGAATAGCTTCCATCATTTGTTCTTTTGTAATTCCACGTTGTAAAGTGTCTTTCGTGTATGCGTCAATACAATAAGGACATTGTTCTGTATGTGCAACAGCCAAAGCGATTAAAGATTTTTCACGAGCAGTTAAAGCCCCTTCTTCAAATACTTTTCCATAATAGTCAAAAAACTTGTTTCCAAGTTCTTCATTCCACTCAGTTATTTTACCAAATTTTCTTAAATCGGCTGCGTCATAATAGTTTTTAGACATTGTTTTTTGTTATTTCAGATGAAAAATAAAGGTACTATTTTCCGTTTAAAGTCCAATCGTATTTTAGAAAACTAATTTTAGCTTTCGGACTAATTTTTGTTTCTGAATAGGTGTTTAAAAAGTCGATTACCGAACCTTTTTTTGTAAAATCACCTTTAAACCAATCAAAGATTGAAGAAATTTGAACTTTCTTTTTAGTGATTTTATTTCTTGATGTATCGTTCACAAAATCTTTCATTAAACGCATTAATTCTGCTTCTACGTTTTGTTCTGTAAAAGCATTGTTACCTAATTTAGGACAAGAACCTGAAGCACAATTTACACCAACGTGAATTTTAGGATCAGAAAAGTCTTTACGTAAAATTTGATGTTCTATATGATCTAAAGTATATGTTTTATTACCAACTTTAGCAAAAGGAATTTTCCAAGCAGTTTTTCCTCCTTCTTTAATATCCATAATACTTTTTAGTGGATAATTACCTAAAATTATTTTGATGGTATATGCGTTGTAAGCATTAATCCAAAAGGCTTTTTGTTTGTTTTCTGACCAAGATTTTTCTGGAGATGTTTTTTCTAAATAAGAAATGTAACTATCTAATTTAGCTTCGTCATTTTTGAATGATTTGTAATCTACAATTCCGTCTTTTGTAACGTGTTTTTGTAGTAAATCGTTAAAGATTGATGTTTGTGAATAACCTTGCGAAAAAGTAAGTAGTATTATAAGTGATAAAAGTATTTTTTTCATTTTATATAGTTTTCTAATTTTTTAGACGAAGGATTTTACTATTGATTACAAAAATAATTCCAAAAATTTAATTATTTTTTTTGTGCTATAAATGAAGGCTGATAAATATTAATATCCATTTTTAGTATTCTATTTGTTTATAAATAAGTTTAGCCCTGATTGAAGTGACATCCTTTTTGCTTTTTTGCAAAAAGATATAACGGAAAGCAGGAATTAGCTTCCAATAAAAATGATTATTTTTGCTGATAATAAAAAGAATAAACAACGATACAAATATACATTTTATGAAAGCATATATTTTTCCAGGTCAAGGAGCGCAATTCACAGGAATGGGATTGGATTTATACGAAAAATCTGCATTGGCACAGGAATATTTTGAAAAAGCAAATAACATTTTAGGGTTCTCAATTACAGACATTATGTTTGAAGGAACTGCAGAACAATTAAAAGAAACAAAGGTTACACAACCTGCAATCTTTTTACATTCTGTAATTTTAGCGAAGGTTTTAGGTGACGATTTTAAACCAGAAATGGTTGCAGGACACTCTTTAGGAGAATTATCTGCTTTAGTTGCAAATGGAGTTTTAACTTTTGAAGATGGATTAACATTGGTTTCTAAACGTGCTTTGGCAATGCAAAAAGCGTGTGAAGCTGCACCTTCTACAATGGCTGCAGTTTTAGGTTTAGCAGACAATATTGTTGAAGAAACGTGTGCTGAAATTGATGGAGTAGTAGTTGCTGCAAATTACAACTGCCCAGGTCAATTAGTAATTTCGGGTGAAATTTCTGCTGTTGAAAAAGCGTGTGAGGTTTTAACTGAAAAAGGAGCAAGAAGAGCTTTATTATTACCTGTTGGTGGTGCATTTCATTCACCAATGATGGAACCTGCAAGAGAAGAGTTAGCTGCTGCAATTGAAGCAACTACTTTTAGTAAGCCAACTTGTGCTGTGTATCAAAATGTAGTTGCAAAGGCAGTTACAAACCCTGATGAAATTAAAGAAAATTTAATTGCGCAATTAACTGCGCCAGTAAGATGGACGCAATGTATACAAGCAATGATTGCTGATGGTGGAACTGAATTTATTGAAGTTGGACCTGGTAAAGTTTTACAAGGTTTAATGCGTAAAATAGATAGAAGTGTTGCTGCAAGTGGCGCAAGTTTACCTGAATAAATTTTAATAAATTATTTATAAATTAAAAAACGAACTCGTGAGAGTTCGTTTTTTTTATGGGGAATTTGTGGTTTTGTTGACGGCCAGTATAAGAAACTTAGGACAGGCGATAAGCACTTTCGTTTCGGATTATAATTTAGCTAAATATAAAACTTTGTGCTTTTATTATTCCCCTAAATGCCAAATTTTATATTTGACGGACTTTTTATACATTGTTGTGTTTTCGGACTTTTTTTTTGTTATTACAGATATTATATATATATTTGTATTCGGATTGGGCATTTCCCGGTCGGCACTTTTCCTCGGTCTACACCGGGGATTTTGTTTTTATGGGAATATTTTATACCCATATTTTTTATTTTCAATTATATCATAAGCTTTATTTAATTGTACTGGCTTTAAGTACTTTAACCCAATTGGTCTCGCTGTTAGGTCAGCTAATTGTAATCCACTAGAATTAGTTTTTTTATCAGCTATTAAAAACTTATATATCATTTTACCAAAGTTTATATTCTTATATCCAAACTGTTCATTTTCAGTACAAATTCTTAAAAACTCTAGTTCTAAATCTTTATCTTCATTATTTCCTCTTTTTTCAAAAATTAAAGAAATTTCTTTCCCTTCCTGACCATTAAATAGTAATAACTCATTAAGTTTCTCTAAACCAAAACGTAAGCCTAAATGATACGGATTAAATGGTTTGTTATATTTAGCTTTAAGATTTCTTTTGTCAATAACAATTGGTACAATCTTAAATGGTATGTCTTCTATGATTTTTGATAAATCTGTCATAAAGTTTTCCCTCAGTTCTCTATCTGTTCGTAAAAACTTAAAAGGTTCTTTATTTTTTCTGATATCTATTTCGTGTAAAACTATTTGGTCGTGACCAAAGTATTTAAATTTAAAACGTTGAAGTTCAGGAACAGCCTTTTCTATATAATCAGATATTTTAAAACAACAAAAAGTCAAAACAAATATTGGGTAGTTTGTGTCTATGTTTTTTAACCCGTGGTCTCCTGATTCATCAACATAAACAATATAATTTCCTTTCTCTGTCATAAACTTTAATTAATTTAGTGGTTTTTGTATGAACACAACTATATGAATATAAGATCGTTTCAATGTTTTATATTCGAAGTTAACGAAGTTAGGTTTTTAAAAATTTAGAAACTAACTAAATTATTTTTTTGATTTAGATTTTTTTAAAGTGAAATTGAATTATTAATTTTTTTAAATGGATTCATAATTCTTTCCTTGCCAAGTATCTACATCAATCATTTTTTGATCAATTTTAGAAACAATTTCAAAGTTTTTAAGACCGTTCCATTTTGGCGCTATTAATAAATCAGCAGGAGCTTGACTTATAAAACGTTCTATAATAATATTTGGTCTTAATAAAGAAACGAATTCAGAAATAAATTCTATGTATTTTTCAATTGTGAAAAGATCAAAATCTTCTGGGTTTTTTCTGTATTGAGATGCCATTATAGATTGTTTTACAATCTGTAAATGATGTAATTTTAAAGTGTCTATTGGTAGTTTAGAAACTTCAATTGCGTGGTTTAATAAATCTTGTTTCGTTTCTCCAGGTAATCCCATAATTAAATGAGCGCCTAATTTAATTCCTTTGTTTTTACATTTTTCATAAGTAGCAATTGTGTCTTCGTACGTATGACATCTGTTTACTTTTTTTAATGTACTGTTTAAGGTGCTTTCAATACCAAACTCAAGAGAAACAAAATGTTTTTTTGATAATAAGGATAGATAATCAATAATTTCATCTTCAATACAATCTGGTCTTGTACCTATAACTAATCCGATAACATTTGGCACGCTTAAAGCTTCATCATACATTCTTTTTAAGGATTCAAAATCAGAATATGTATTTGTATATGCTTGAAAATAGGCTAAATATTTTTGCGATTTGTATTTTGTAGAAAACCTAGAAATACCTTCTTCTAATTGTTGCTTTATACCTTTTTGAGGTTCACAATAATCTGGGTTAAAAGTATTATTGTTACAATACGTACAACCTCCAAAGCCTTTAGAACCATCTCTGTTTGGGCAAGAGAAGCCAATATCTAATGATATTTTTTGTACTCTTTCTCCAAAAGTAGATTTAATAAATGAAGAATAGTCTAAATATCGTTTTCCTGAAATTTTCATTAAAGTAAGGGTAAGAAATTGTATAAATTAATTGTTCGTTAAAGAATGGATTCATTCTAAAAAAAAACTCCAATCTTTAAAGATTGGAGTTTTTGTAGTTGTAAAAACTTATTTTTGAGCTTGTTGCCATTTCCATGCAGATGCTAAAGCTTCATCTAAAGATTTTTCTGTTTTCCAGTTTAATTCTTTATTAGCAATAGTTGTATCTGCAAAGGCAGCTGTAATATCTCCTTCACGTCTTCCAACGATCTTATAATTTAAAGGTTTTCCAGATGCTTTTTCAAAAGCTTTAATAACTTCTAAAACAGAACTTCCTGTTCCAGAACCAACATTGAAAAACTCAAAATTTTGTTTGTTGTTTTTGTTGATCAATCTTTGTAAAGCAGCAATATGAGCTTTCGCTAAATCTACTACGTGAATGTAATCACGAACAGCAGTTCCATCTGCAGTATCATAATCATCACCAAAAACAGATAACTCATCACGCATTCCAGCAGCAGTTTGAGTTACAAAAGGAATTAAATTTTGAGGAACTCCTAAAGGTAATTCTCCAATTTTAATTGTTGGATGCGCTCCAATTGGATTAAAGTACCTTAAAGCAATAATGTTTAAATCATGTGCTTTACTAGCGTCTCTTAAGATTTCTTCACCAATTTGTTTCGTATTTCCATAAACAGATTCAGCTGTTTTTACTGGCGCTTTTTCTGTAATAGGTAATTCATCTGCTTGACCATAAACAGTACAAGAAGAAGAGAAAATAAAGTTATCTAACTTTCTATCTCTCATTTCTTGTAGTAAGTATACTAAAGTCCCTAAATTATTTTCATAATAATCTAAAGGTTTGTGCATACTTTCTCCAACAGCTTTAAAAGCAGCAAAATGGATTATTCCATCAACTTTATTGTTTTCGAAAAAGTTTTTTACTTCACTTTTAACTCTTAAATCAATTTGATGAAATTCTGGTTTTGTTCCTGTAATTTCTGTAATTTTATCTAAAACACCAATAGAGGTATTTGATAAATCATCAATAATTACAACTTCAAAACCTTCGTTTTGTAATTCTACAACTGTATGAGAACCAATAAAACCTAATCCTCCTGTTACTAATATCTTTTTCATTGTGTTGTCTTAGTTAACGAAATCTAAAATCGTTTTTGTTATAAATGTTAATTGTTCGTTGTCTAACTCAGTATGCATTGGTAAAGAAATTACTGTTTTTATCAACCCGTTTGTTACAGGGAAATCACTTTCTTTATAACGAGCATCTACATATGCTTTTTGAGAATGTAGTGCTACTGGGTAGTAAATGGCATTTGGAATTCCTTGTTCTAGCAAATGCTTGTGTAAATCATCTCTTTTACCGTTTGTTATTTGTAAAGTATATTGATGAAAAACGTGGCAATCGCAAGTGTCACAGATTTCTCCACAAGCACTAGATTTTGGTGTAATAATATGTTCTGATACAGATAATGCTTTGTTGTAAAAACGAGCGGCATTTCTTCTTGCATCACAATAGCTGTCTAAAAGAGGAAGTTTGGCTTTTAAAACTCCTGCTTGAATAGAATCTAAACGAGAATTTACACCAACCACATCATGATAATAACGTGTATACATTCCGTGATTTACAATTCCACGAATGGTATGTGCTAATTTATCATCATTTGTAAAAATTGCTCCACCATCTCCATAACAACCTAAGTTTTTAGAAGGAAAAAAAGAAGTTGTACCTACATTACCTATAGTTCCTGCTTTCTTTTTTGTTCCGTCTTTAAAAGTGTAATCTGCACCAATTGCTTGGGCATTATCTTCAATAACAAAAAGATTATGTTCTTTTGCAATTTCCATAACAGCATCCATATTTGCAACTTGTCCAAATAAATGAACAGGAACAATTGCTTTTGTTTTGGGAGTAATTGCTCTTTTTAAAGCTTCAATATCGATATTATAAGTTTCTGCATCAACATCTACTAAAACCGGTGTTAATTTTAATAAAGCAATAACTTCTACTGTTGCAGCAAAAGTAAAATCCGCAGTAATTACTTCGTCACCTTGTTCTAAACCTAAACCCATCATTGCTATTTGCAATGCATCGGTTCCGTTTGCACAAGGAATTACGTGTTTTACATCTAAGTATTTTTCTAAATCTGCTTGAAACTCATGTACTAGAGGTCCATTTATATAAGCTGAAGTATTTAAAACCTGCTCAATAGAGGTATTTACCGCTTCTTTTATTTGTTGATATTGACCTTGTAGGTCAACCATTTGAATTTTTTTCATATAAAAAATTTTGCTGACCAAAAATACAAAATGTCTTTCATTTTCTATGTAATTATCCGTAAATAATATTTCTGTTATCTTTGAAAAAACTCAATTTTTATGAAGCTTTTAGTCCGTTCGTTAAGAATTCTATTAATTCTTGCAATATTGATATTTATTTGTGGCTGGTTATACTCTAAAACGTATCAACCAAATTATTCTGGTGAATTAGAAATTAAAAATATTTCTGAAGAAGTAACCGTTTATTTTGATGATATTGGCGTGCCTCATATAAATGCTCAAAATCAAAAAGATGCTTATGTTGCTTTAGGATATTTACATGCTCAAGACCGATTGTGGCAAATGGAATTGATGAGAAGAATTGCTGCAGGAAGGTTGTCGGAAATTTTCGGAAAAGATTTGGTAAGAGTCGATCAGTTTTTTGGAGGATTAGGAATTGAAGAGGCTGCAGAAAAAACCATTGTCAGTTTAGATACAACCACTGAAGCTTATGTTTTAACGCAAGCTTATTTAGATGGCGTAAATCAATTTATTGAAGAAGGAAAAACGCCTTTAGAGTTTACTTTGGTAGGAGTAAAGAAAGAAAAATATACGATAAAAGATATTTATAATGTTTTTGGTTACATGTCTTTTAGTTTTGCGGTTGCTCACAAAACGGATCCTTTATTAACAGAAATTAAAGAGAAATTAGGCGGTTCTTATTTAAAAGAATTGTTAAGTTCTTATAGTGAGAATTTAACGATTAATAGAACGAGTATTCCTGATAAAGTTGATTTTGTTTTTTCTAATGCTGTAAGTTCTATTATGGATGATTTACCAGTTTCTCCGTTTATTGGAAGTAATTCTTGGGTAATTGCTCCTGAAAAAACGAAGAACGGAAAAGTGATTTTTGCAAACGATCCACATATTGAGTATTCTCAGCCTTCAGTTTGGTATCAAAATCATATAAAAACACCCGATTTTGAAATCTACGGATTTAATATTGCATTGATGCCATTTCCTTTATTGGGTCATAATCGAGAATACGCTTATGGATTGACAATGTTGGCAAATGATGATTTAAATTTTTATGTTGAAGAAAATAATCCAGCCAATTCTTTAGAGTATAAAACGCCTGATGGTTATAATACTTATGAATTAAGAGATAAAACAATTCATGTGAAAAATGAAATAGATACTTCTTTTCAAGTAAAAGTAAGTAAACATGGTCCTATAATGAACGGTTTAATAGAGCACGTTATAGATGAAAGACCAATTGCAATGAATTGGATTTATACGCAGTTACCAAATGAAATGTTAGAAGTTTCTTATGGAATTTCTCATTCCAGTTCAATGAATGATTTTAAAAGTTCTGTTGCAAGAATTCATGCACCAGGTTTAAATGTAATGTATGGAGATGCAGAAGATAATGTAGCTTGGTTTTCATCTGCTAGATTATATCAATTAAGGGATAGTTTGTCTTCAAAAACATATTTAGATGGTGCTTCAGGAAATGATGAAATTATTGAATATTTACCTTTTGAGGAAAATCCACAAGCGATAAACCCTAGTTGGAATTATGTGTATTCAGCAAACAATCAAGTAGATTCTGTAAGAGGAAAGTTGTATCCTGGATATTATCAACCACAAGACAGAGCTAAAAGAATTTTAGAGTTATTAGATAAGAATGATCATTTTACGAAAGAAGATGTTGCTGAAATGATTTATGATGTAAAATCATCTACAGTTTCTGAAATAAGTAAAGGATTATTAAAAAGTGTAGATAGATCAGAGTTAACAGCATCAGAAAAAAAAGCTTTTTCAATTTTAGAAAATTGGGATGGAACGTATTTAAAAACGTCTGTTGGACCAACAATTTACAATCGCTTTTTATATGATTTTCTAAAAGCAACCTACAAAGATGAATTAGGTGATGGTTTCGAATTATTTATCAATTCGCAATTGCAAGATCAAGTATTGCCGAATCAAATCAATAGAAATAATTCTGTTTGGTGGGATAATATTTTGACAAAAGATAAAATTGAAACAAGAAATGATGTTACTCAAATGTCATTTAAAAGTTCCATTTCATTTTTACAAAATCAACTAGGAGAAAATATAGATGATTGGACTTGGAATAGAGTTCTTTCTGTAGAGTATGAACACGCAATAGGGAAAGCTGGAGGCTTGTTGCGTAAATTTTTTAATGTTGGTCCTTTTGAAACTATTGGAGGAAATGAGGTAATTAACAATCAAATTTTTAAATTAGATAGCACAGGTTATTATAAGGTAAATGCAGGTCCATCAACAAGAAGAATTATAGATTTTTCTGATGTTGAAAATAGTTTAGCAATTATACCAACAGGTCAATCTGGAAATGTGTTTAGTGAGTATTATAAAGACCAAACTCAAAAATATCTAGATGGCGAGTTTGTTAAGATGAGACTGAATCAGTCAGATATTGAATCAAGTGAAAACGTTTTGATTTTGAAACCTAAGGAGTAGTTTTATTTTTTAATTAATTATTAAAGAAAAAACTGAAATTATAATTCCTAAAATTACAAATGTAATAATCATATTATTGAAGCTGTGTCCATGAGTATCAAAATGATCTTTTGATTTTTCTGGGCCAAAGACATATTCATTGTATGTGAATTTTGGTTTATTAAAAAGTGTTCTCCAGATTGATCCGTAAATCCATCTAATTGTTCCTCCAAAATAATTACATAATAACCAAAGTAATCCAATACCAAAAAACTCTTCCATAATTAATTAAACCTCCTTATAAACTTCACTAAAAGGAATTCTAAAACGTTCGCCATAAACACCTTCAGGTTTTCTAATTCCGCAAGAAACAATCATGTTTATTTCTGAGCCAAAAGGTAAACCTAGTAAATTTTTAATTCTCCAAGTGTCAGAGCCTTCCATTGGGCAAGTATCATAATTTTCTGCTGCCATAGAAAGCATAAAGTTTTGTGCAGCTAAACCACAAGTTTTATGAGCTACAATTCGCATATCACTTTTTCTAACTTCTCTGTATATTGGTTTAAAAAGTCCAACAATTAAAGTTATTAGGTATTTTAAAAAACCAAATATTCCTAAAAAATCAGCATATACAAAAGGAATGATTTTCCCGTAATAATTTCTTGCTATTTTTTCACGACTACTTTGTTCTGACTTTGGGTTGTTCTCACCAAAAACAGTATCCATATATGCTAAATTGGCTTTAGCTCTTTTTTTCCATAAATCTTTTCTGGTAACAAAAACCACTAATTGATCAGCAGTTTTTGCAGCATTTTGATTGAAGCAAAAAGGTGCAATTTTTTCAATAATATCTTTCGATGTGACGTGATAGAATTCCCATAATTGCATATTGCTACTATTGGGAGCTAAAGCAGCTTGTTGTATGCACTTTTTTACAATGCTTTTATCAATTGATTTTTCTGTATCATAAATTCTAACAGAACGTCTGTAATGTATCGCTTCAGAAACTGTCTTTTCTTCTTTTATCATTCTTGTTCTTTAAAATTTTAACTCCACTTTAATAAAGTGCGTAGTTTTTTCAATTTATCAGTGTAGGGAGCGTATCTAATTGTTAAGTCTAACCAATTACCTCTTGTAACAACACCTTTGCTATGAGAAAAAGTATCGAAAGTAAGTTTACCATGATAACCACCAATTCCACTTTCTCCAACACCACCAAAAGGCAATCTGTGATTTACAAAATGAACAGTTGTGTCATTAATAGTTCCTCCTCCAAAAGAATATTTTGCAATCATTTTTTTAGCGACATTTTTATCCGTAGAAAAAATATAGAAGGCTAGAGGTTTGTCGTATTTAGAGAGAATTGCCTCTATTTCTTTTTCAGATTCATAAGATAGTAAAGGAAGTATTGGTCCAAAAATTTCACCTTTCATTACTTCGCTATCTAAAGAAGGTTCGTCGATTAAAGTCGGAGAAATAAAACAATCTTCTTTGTTGGTTTTTCCGCCGATTAAGAAGTTTTCATTTTCTAACATTAAAGCAAGTCTGTTAAAGTTTTTTGTATTTACAATTCTTGGAAAATCTGCTGAGGTTTCAGGGTTTTCTCCATAAGCTTTTCTTAATTCGATTTTAAAGCAATTAACAAATTCTTCTTTTTTTGATTTGTGTATCAGTAAGTAATCTGGTGCAATACAAGTTTGTCCTCCGTTAATAAACTTTCCCCAAACAATTCTTTTTGCGGCTAATTTAATGTTGGCGGTTTCATCAACAATACAAGGGCTTTTTCCTCCTAATTCTAAAGTAACAGGTGTCAGGAATTCTGCAGCAGCTTTGGCTACAATTTTTCCTACAGGAACACTTCCTGTAAAGAAAATATAATCCCAACGTTGTGCTAATAATTCTTTAGAAACTTCGACGCCACCTTCAATAACAGCAACTTGTTTATTATCAAAAACAGCTTCAATTATTTCTTTGGTAATTGCGCTTGTGTGTGGTGTAAGTTCAGATGGTTTTAAAACAACTGTGTTTCCTGCTGCAATTGCGCCAATTAATGGAGCGAAAGCTAATTGATGAGGATAATTCCAAGGAGAAATTATTAAAACCGTTCCATAAGGTTCTTTGTATATTTTTGCTGAAGATGGAAAGTTTAAAAGTGATGGTAAAACGCCTTTTGGTTTTGCCCATGAACTTAGTTTATTGATTGTCATTTTTAATTCTGACAATACAATTGAGGTTTCTGTTAAAACGGCTTCGTATTCAGATTTTTTAAAATCATAATGCAACGCTTTTATAATGTCAGATTCTCTTTTTATAAGTTCGTTTTGCAGTTTTTTTAAGCACTCTTTTCTAAAAGAAATATCTTTTGTTTGTTGCGTTGAAAAGTGTTGTTTCTGTGATTGTAAAATGTTAAGGATATCCATAAAAAGAAATTAATTCTTTAAAGGTAATCATTAGTTACAAGCGTTCCAAATAACTTCTTTAGGTGTTGGTGCAGTAATATTAATTTCTTCTTTACTAACAGGGTGTGTAAATTGAATTTTTCGAGCATGTAAATGAATACTTCCATCTTTATTGCTTCTATCAAAACCGTACTTTAAATCACCTTTTATAGGACTTCCAATGTTAGATAATTGTGTTCTAATTTGATGATGTCTTCCTGTTTCTAAATCAATTTCAATTAAAGAATAATTGTCTAATTTTTTAATAACAGCATAATGAAGAATGGCTTTTTTACTGCCATCAATTTCTTTAGCGTATGCAGTAGATTTATTGTTTTTAGGATTCTTTCTTAAGAAGTTAATTAAGGTGTCTTTTTCTTTCTTCGGATGATTTTTTACAACAGCCCAATAAGTTTTGTTGATTGTTTTATCACGCAACATCTTATTAAGACGTTCTAAAGCTTTTGAAGTTCTTGCGAAAATTATAATTCCAGAAGTAGGTCTGTCTAATCGATGAACAACGCCTAAAAAAACTTCTCCAGGTTTATTGTATTTGTCTTTAATGTATTCTTTTACAACATCACTCAAAGGCTTGTCGCCAGTTTTATCACCTTGTGTAATATCGCCTGCGCGTTTGTTTACAATAACTATATGGTTGTCTTCAAATAAAACTTGTAAATTTTCTTTGGTAGAATGCATTAGATATTATTTAAAATCTTTTGCAACATCTTCATTAACACCATCAATAAAAGTTAAGAACTCTTCTCTTCCAAGTCCTGTAGAAGAAGACGTAATAAATGATGTAGGAAGTGTTTCCCAAGTGTTTAATAATTTCTTTTTATAAGAAGTAATTTGTTTGTTAATTTTAGAACTTCCTAATTTGTCTGCTTTGGTAAAAACAATACAAAACGGAATGTGGTTTTCTCCTAAAAATTTCATGAATTCTAAATCAATTTTTTGAGGATCGTGTCTAGAATCAATTAAAACAAAAGTACAAACCAATTGCTCTCTTTCTTTAAAATAGTTTTCTATAAAAAACTGAAAAATAGTTCTTTTCTTTTTTGAAATTTTAGCATAACCATAACCAGGTAAATCTACTAAAAACCACTCATCATTTATTTTAAAATGATTAATTAGCTGAGTCTTTCCAGGTTTTCCAGAAGTTTTAGCTAGATCTTTTCGCTCCATTAACATATTAATTAATGAAGATTTACCAACATTAGAGCGTCCAATAAAAGCATACTCAGGCATTCTGTCTTTCGGAGCCTTAGTAACATTACTGTTGCTCATTATAAAGTCTGCAGATCTAATTTTCATTATATATAATAATAGGTTCTATATTTTTAATAGCTCTCTCGGTGAGAGTTATAGTTTTCTTGAAGTAAACCAGTCTTGAAGAATTTGATTAAATTCTTCAGGTTTTTCCATCATTGCAGCATGACCACATTTATCAATCCAAAACAAATTAGAGTTTGGTAATAATTTGTCAAAATCTTCAGCAACTTCTGGTGGCGTAACAACATCTTGTTTTCCCCAAATGATACAAGTTGGTTGTTTCATTTCTGGTAAGTCTTTCGCCATATTATGTCTAATAGCGCTTTTTGCAATTGCTAAAGTTCTAATAACAGAACTTCTATCATTTACAATTTCAAAAACATCATCTACCATTTCTTTTGTTCCAATTTCTGGATCGTAAAAAACACCTCTTGTTTTTTCTTTGATGTATTCATAGTTTCCTCTTTTAGGAAAACTATCACCCATAGCTTTTTCATACAAGCCAGAGCTTCCTGTTAAAACTAGAGCATTTACTTTATCTTGATAATGCTTTGTAAAATATAAACCTATATGACCACCTAGAGAATTTCCTACTAAGATAGTTTTGTCTATTTTTTTAAATTCCATAAACTCTTTTAAAAACTTAGCTAAGTTTTTAACATTTGTTTTTAAAAGAGGAAGTGTATATAAAGGAAGTTCTGGTATTAATACTTTATAACCATTGTTAGAAAAGTGATTAAAAGTGCCTTCAAAATTACTTAACGCACCCATTAATCCATGTAAAATAATGATTGTAGGTCCTTCTCCTGCCTCTGCGTATGTAAATTTTCCTTCAGTTTTTAACTTGTCAGTCATTGATTTGTCAATTCGCTTAATAGCAAATGTAATTCTTTTTTATGAGATAGATAACGTTTTTTACGCTGCCATTTTTTTTAAAAAAGCGAATCTAATCGCAATGAGTTGTTAACAAATACGTTATTTATTAACAATGTGGTAAAAAGTGGTAAAAAGTGGTAGAATTTATCTATTTTTGATTTCAATTAATAATTTTATAGAGTGATAAACCTAATTGGTACATATGAATGTAAATCAGATGCTAAGGGAAGATTGATGTTTTCATCAGCCTTCAAAAAGCAACTGTCTTCTGTATTACAAGATGGTTTTGTGGTAAAGAGAGCTGTTTTTCAGCCTTGTTTAGAGTTGTATCCGATAAGCGAGTGGAACTTGATGATGGAAAAAATCAACAAACTAAATAGGTTTAAAAAAAAGAATAATGATTTTATTCGAAGATTTACAGCAGGTGTAAAGATGGTGGAGTTAGATGCAACTGGAAGAATTTTAATTCCGAAAGATTTATTTGAATTCGCTGGTATAAAGAAACAGGTAGTAATGTCTTCGTCGGTAAATATTATTGAGATTTGGGATAAAGATAAATACGAAAAAGCTATTGATGATGCATCAGATGATTTTGCAGATTTAGCTGAAGAAGTAATGGGAAATACAGAATTAGATGAATTATCATAATCCAGTTTTATTGCAAGAGAGTATAGATGCCCTTTCTATTAAGGAAGATGGTGTTTATGTTGATGTTACGTTTGGTGGCGGAGGTCATTCAAGAGAAATTTTAAAAAGACTTGGGGAAAACGGTAAGTTGTTTGGTTTTGATCAAGATCCAGATGCTTTGGGTAATGTGATTGATGATGAACGCTTTGTTTTAATTCCTGAAAATTTTAGATATATCTCAAGGTTTTTGAGGTTTAATGGGGTTAGAAAAGTTGATGGTATTTTGGCTGATTTAGGTGTTTCTTCTCATCAATTTGATGAAGCGGAAAGAGGTTTTTCTACTCGTTTTGATGGTGATTTAGATATGAGAATGAATCAAAAATCTAAAGTATCGGCAAAAGAGATTGTTAATAAATATTCAGAAGAAAAGTTAGCTGAAATATTGTTTTTGTATGGTGAATTAAGAAATTCAAGAAATATTGCAAAAACGATTGTTGAAAAAAGAGCAGAAGAAAAAATAGATACAAGTTTTCAGTTAAGAAAAGTATTGCAAAAGTATTTGCCAAAAGCAAAAGAACATAAAATAATTGCACAAATATTTCAAGCAATTAGAATAGAAGTAAATGAAGAGTTAGATGTTTTAAAAGAGTTTTTAGAGCAGATTCCGAATTTATTAAAAGACGAAGGAAGATTAAGTGTAATCTCATATCACTCCTTAGAAGATAGGTTGGTAAAAAGATTTATAAGAACAGGATTGTTTAGTGGCGAGCCCGAGAAAGATTTTTTTGGAAACACAAGTGAACCGTTAAAGAAAGTTGGAAAGTTAATAGTACCTACCCCACAGGAAATTAAACTGAACAATAGGGCTCGCAGCGCTAAATTAAGAATCGCAACATTAAAAAAGTAGATGTCTAAAGTTAAAAAAGGAGTGTATGATTTTCTAAGAGGAAGTTTCCTTACGGATGAATCTGCTTTTAAAAACTGGCGAATTATCATTTTTGTAGTTGTGCTGTTGTTGATTATGATATCGAGTGCGCATAAAGCGGATAAGAAAGTAATTCAGATATCGAAACTGAATAAAAAGAAAAGAGAATTACGAGCTGAGTACGTTGATACTGGTACTATTTTAATGAGAATGAAAATGGAGTCTAGTATTAGAGAAAAAGCGAAAACACGAGGTTTAGAGCCTTTGAAGTCCCCTCCCAAAAAAATAAAAGTAACCATTAAAGATTAATAAAATTGGCAACTCACAAAAAAAGCATACTTACAAAGTTCTACTTGGTAGCAGCTTTTATGACGCTTTTTTTATTGGCAGTGGTGTTTCGTGTGTTTACGATTCAATATTCGGAAGGAGATAAGTATAGAAAATTATCTACAGAATTAACAATCAAACACGATACTATTTACGCTAATAAAGGAAATGTATATGCTGCGGATGGAAATCTGTTGGCTACATCTATGTCTAAATTTACAATTAGAATGGATGTTGTTGCTGTAGATGGAAATGTTTTTGAGAAAAATATTGCAGCATTATCTGTTGAGTTATCTAAGATGCTAGGAAGAACTTCTGGTTATTATCAAAGTAAATTAAGAAAAGCAAAAAAGAGACGAAATAGGTATTTATTAATTGCTAGAAATATTGGGTATACAGATTATCTAAAAATGAAGCAATTTCCTATTTTCAAAAAAGGAGTTTATAGAGGTGGGTTTATAGCAGAACATAAAACGGTTAGGTCGCATCCGATTGGTAAAATCGCAGAACGTACAATTGGTTATGATGACTTTAGAGGTGGAGCAGGTATTGAAGGTGCTTTTGCAGATTATATGCAAGGTAAGAATGGTTTGCGTCGGAAACAGAAAATTGCTAAAAACCAATGGAAGCCAATTAATGATGTAAATGAAAAAGAGCCTATTGATGGTCATGATATTATTACAACGATAGATGTTAATATTCAAGATATTACGCATCACGCTTTGTTAAGTAAGTTAGAATATTTTGAAGCAGATCATGGTTGTGCTGTGGTTATGGAAACTGCAACAGGAGAAATTAAAGCGATTTCTAATTTAGGAAGAACTTCTAAAGGAACTTATTACGAGAAAAGAAATTACGCGGTTTGGGAAAGTCATGAACCTGGTTCTACTTTTAAGTTAGCAAGTTTAATGGTTGCTTTAGATGATAAGGTAATTGATACTTCTACTGTTATTGATACGGAAAAAGGTCGAATTTATATTCATAATAGAAAAGTTGAAGATTCTCATAGAGGTGGTTATGGTAAGATTTCTGCAGCAAGAGTTTTTGAGGTTTCTTCAAATGTTGGAATCGTAAAAATTATTAAAAAACATTATGATAATAATCCACAAAAATATTATGATAAAATGGTGGAATATGGATTTACAAAGCCAATTGGGTTTCAAATACAAGGAGAAGGAAAGCCTTATGTGCCAAGTCCAAAAGATAAAAGTTGGAATAAGATTTCTTTAGAATGGATGTCTTGGGGTTACGGAGTTTCTGTAACGCCAATGCAAATATTGATGTTTTATAATGCTGTTGCTAATAATGGGGTAATGGTAAAACCAATGTTTATTAAAGAATTACGAAGACAAGATAAAACTGAAAAAGTTTTTGAGACTGAAATTGTAAATCAAAAAATAGCATCAGAGGAAACATTGAAGAAGTTAAGAAAAGTAATGGAAAATGTGGTTATAAAAGGAACTGCAAAAAACATTTATTCTTCCAATTTTTCTATGGCAGGAAAAACAGGAACTGCAAAAAAATACATTCCAAGAACTAAAGATAAAAATGGTGAATGGCAAGGTGGGTATTATTCAAGTAAACATTACGTAGCATCATTTGCCGGTTTTTTCCCTGCGGATAAACCAAAATACTCTTGCATTGTTGTAATTCATGATCCAAAGAAAGAAAAAGGATATTATGGAGCAACAGTTGCTGCGCCTATTTTTAAAGAAATTGCTCAAAAAATATATACAACAACTCCTGTAAACAATCAATCTGTAGATGATGAGGTGAAGTTTGCTTCGATTGAAAAACAGTTTGATAAATACAATAACCAACTTAATAAAGAGTATCAGAAGATTCCAAATGTTTACGGAATGTCCGGGATGGATGCGCTGTCTTTATTGGAGAATATTGGATTAAAAGTGAAGCTCACAGGTATGGGTAAGGTGAAATCTCAATCACTTAAAAAAGGAGAGGTGTTAGTTAAAGGTAGTACTATTATTTTAAAACTGTCATAAGCTGAAGAATTTAAAAGACATATTATATCAGGTTTCTATTAATCAAGTATTTGGACTTACAAATATTGAGATAAATAGTATTGTTTTCGATTCTAGAAAAGTTGGAGAAAATGATGTTTTTATTGCTCAAAAGGGAGTTACAGTTGATGGGCATTTATATATAGAGAAAGCAATTGGTTTAGGTGCTGTTGCAATTATATGTGAAGATTTTCCTGCGGATAAAAAAGAAGGAATTACATACGTTCAAGTTGCTGATGCAAATGTAGCTTTGGCTATTATGGCTTCTAACTTTTATGATAATCCGTCTAAAAAGTTACCTCTTGTTGGTGTAACGGGTACAAATGGAAAAACAACGATTGCATCACTTTTATATCAATTATTTAAAAAAGCAGGTTATAAAGTTGGTTTGTTATCAACTGTAAAAATTTTAGTTGATGAAACTGAGTTTAAAGCAACACATACAACTCCAGATTCTGTAACAATCAATTCGTATTTAGATAAGATGATTGATGCAGGTGTGGATTATTGTTTTATGGAAGTGAGTTCTCATGGGATTCATCAAAAAAGGACAGAAGGATTAACTTTTGCTGGAGGGATTTTCACCAATTTATCGCATGATCATTTAGATTATCATGAAACTTTTGCGGAATATAGAAATGTAAAAAAATCATTTTTTGACTCTTTGTCTAAGTCCGCTTTTGCGCTTACAAACATCGATGATAAAAATGGAAACTTCATGTTGCAAAACACGAAGGCAAAAAAGAAAACGTACGCTTTAAAAACATTAGCAGACTATAAAGCCAAAATTTTAGAAAAGCAATTTTCTGGAACGCTTTTAAAAATTAATGAAACAGAAGTTTGGACGAAGTTAATAGGTCAGTTTAATGCTTCTAATTTATTAGCAATTTTCGCGACAGCAGAATTGTTAGATTTAGAAAAGCTAGAAATATTAACAATTATAAGTCAGTTAGAAAACGTTAGTGGACGTTTTGAGTATGTTATTTCGGAAGACGGTGTTACGGCAATTGTAGATTATGCTCATACTCCAGATGCGTTAAAAAATGTATTGGAAACCATTAATGATATTAGAACTGGAAACGAAAAAGTAATTACAGTTGTCGGTTGTGGTGGAGATAGAGATAAAACAAAGAGACCAAAAATGGCGCACATTGCTTCGCAATTAAGTAATCAAGCAATTTTTACATCAGACAATCCTAGGACAGAAAACGCACAAACCATTTTAGATGAAATGGAAAATGGTGTAGCTGCTGTAAACTATAAAAAAACATTATCAATTTCAGATAGAAGACAAGCTATAAAAACTGCTTGTAAATTTTCTGAAAGTGGGGATATCATATTAATTGCAGGAAAAGGGCATGAGGATTATCAAGAAATAAATGGAGTTAGAGCTCATTTTGATGATTTAGAGGAAGTGAAGAATTGTTTCAATCAATTAAAAAAATAATTAAGAATGCTGTATTATTTATTCGAATATTTAGAAAGTCAATTTAGTTTTCCAGGAGCTAGTGTGTTTCAATTTATCACATTTAGAGCAGCTGCAGCATTTATTTTGTCTTTATTGATTTCTTCAATTTTTGGTAAGAGAATCATTAGTTTTTTACAAAGACAGCAAGTAGGTGAGTCTATTAGAGATTTAGGATTGGAAGGACAAATTCAAAAAGCTGGAACTCCTACAATGGGTGGAGTTATTATCATTTTAGCAACTTTGATTCCTGCTTTATTATTAGCGAAATTAGACAACGTTTATATAATCCTTTTAGTGATTACAACACTTTGGATGGGGTTAATTGGTTTTATAGACGATTACATAAAAGTATTCAAAAAAGACAAAGGAGGTTTAAGCGGTAAGTTTAAAGTTTTAGGTCAAGTTGGTTTAGGAATCATTGTAGGTTCTATGCTTTATTTTAATGATGGAGTTACTATAAAAGAACAATTACCAGTTGAGCAGCAAATAATAAATAAAGAAGGAAGAAGAATCGTTTTTGGTGATGCTCATAAGTCTACAAAAACAACCGTTCCGTTTTTTAAGAATAATGAATTAGACTACTCAAAAGCTTTCAGTTTTTTAGGAGATGGATATGAGAAGTATGGGTGGATCGTTTTTATTTTTATTACTGTCTTTATTGTAACGGGAGTTTCAAATGGAGCGAATTTAACTGATGGGATAGATGGTTTAGCAGCAGGTTCTTCAGCAATTATTGTAATAACACTAGCGCTTTTTGCGTGGGTTTCTGGTAATATTATTTTCGCTGATTATTTAGACGTAATGTATATACCAGATTCTGGAGAAATGACCGTTTTTATTCTTGCGTTTGCAGGAGCTTTAATTGGTTTTCTTTGGTACAATACGTATCCAGCACAAGTTTTTATGGGTGATACTGGTAGTTTAACAATTGGTGGAATTATAGCAGTTATTGCAATTGCAATTCGTAAAGAATTATTGCTTCCAATTTTAGCAGGAATCTTTGTAGTAGAAAATCTTTCAGTAATCATGCAAGTGTCTTGGTTTAAGTATACCAAAAAGAAATTTGGAGAAGGAAGAAGAGTTTTTAGAATGGCGCCTTTGCATCACCATTATCAAAAATTAAGCTATCACGAAAGTAAAATTGTAGTCCGATTTTGGATTGTAGGAATTATGTTGGCAGTATTGGCAATAGTTACTTTGAAATTGAGATAATAAAATGTCCATCTTAATCTTCCCGAAGGGAAGAGTTTGGCAAGTTTGTGAAGAAATAAAATTAAAAAATGAATAACCAAGATAAATATAAGAGTGAGAAAAAGTCCTCCTTTGGAGGATTTAGGAGGCTTGTAATTCTTGGTGGCGGAGAAAGTGGTGTTGGTGCAGCGCTTTTAGGAAAGCAAAAAGGATATGAAGTCTTTGTATCGGACAAAGGTGAAATATCAAAAAAATATAAAGAAGTTCTTTTACATAATAAGATTGAATTTGAGGAGAAAAATCATTCAGAAAGCAAAATTTTAAATGCTGATGTAGTGGTTAAAAGCCCTGGAATTCCTGATACAGTTCCATTAATTTTAAAGTTGAAGGAAAATTCAATTCCTGTTATTTCAGAAATTGAATTTGCAGCACAATTTACAAATGCTAAAATTATTGGAATTACAGGTTCGAATGGTAAAACGACTACAACATTATTATTGCATCATATTTTAAAGAAAGCAGGTTTTAATGTTGGAATAGCAGGGAATATTGGAGATAGTTTTGCGCAACAAGTAGCAGAACAATCGTATGAAAATTATGTGTTGGAGTTGAGTAGTTTTCAGTTAGATGGAATTGAAGAGTTTAATAGCCATATTGCAATTTTAACCAATATTTCACCAGATCATTTAGATCGATATGAGTACGATTTTGATAAGTATGTAGAATCAAAATTTAGAATAACAAAGAATCAAAAGGAAACTGATTATTTAATTTATGATGCAGATGATGAAGCAATCAATAATTGGTTAAAAAAGAATAAAACAAAAGCAAAATTAGTTCCATTTTCAATTGAACAAGAATTAGAATACGGAGCTTATTTGAAAGATAATAATATTATGATCAACATAAATAAAGAAAAACTTACTATGCCATTATCAACTTTATCAGTTAAAGGAAAACATAATACTAAAAATGCTATGGCAGCAACAATGGCTGCACAATTATTAAAAGCAAGAAGGCAAGTTATAAAAGAAAGTTTAGAAGATTTTGAGGGTGCGGAGCATCGTTTAGAAAAAGTAGCTAAAATTAGAGATGTAGAATATATAAACGATTCTAAAGCAACCAACGTTAATGCAACTTATTATGCATTAGAATGTATGGAAAAAACTACCGTTTGGATTGTTGGTGGTGTTGATAAAGGGAATGATTATAATGATTTATTGCCTTTGGTGAGAGAAAAAGTGAAAGCGATTGTTTGTTTAGGTCTTGATAATGATAAAATTAAAGAAACGTTTGGTAATGTCGTTGATATTATTGTTGAAACTGCAGGTGCTGAAGAAGCTGTAAAGGTTTCTCATAAGTTAGCAGAAAGAGGAGAAACTGTTTTATTGTCGCCTTGTTGTGCAAGTTTTGATTTATTTGAAAACTATGAAGATAGAGGTCGTCAATTTAAGAAAGCGGTAAGAAATTTATAAAAAGAAAAGCTCATTCCAACCTTCCCAAAGGGAAGGAGCTAGCAAGTTAGAGGAAGAAAAATAGAAAAAAACAAGAATAAATTTACATAATAGTATTTCTCTCCTTTGGAGAGATTAAGAGAGGCCGATGAAAACCATTTTTCAACATATAAAAGGAGATAAAACCATTTGGGCAATTGTTGCTGTTTTGGCAATATTCTCATTTATGCCAGTTTATAGCGCAAGCACAAACTTGGTGTATGTTGTTGGTAATGGGTCTACTTTGGGTCATTTAGTAAAACATATTGTTTTATTAATTATGGGTTTTGCTATTATTTATGGAGTACATAAAGTGCCTTATAGATATTTTTCTGGAGGATCTGTTTTAATGCTTCCTGTTGTTATTGTTCTGTTGATTTTTACCTTAGCACAAGGAACAATAATCGGTGGGGCAAACGCAAGTAGATGGATTCGAATTGGAGGAATAGGTTTTCAGACATCAACCTTAGCAGGATTGGTTTTAATGGTTTATGTAGCAAGGTATTTGGCTAGAAATAAAGAAAAGGAAATCAATTTTAAAGAAAGTTTATGGCAACTTTGGGTTCCTGTTGCTTTTGTTTTAGCATTGATATTACCTGCAAATTTTTCTACTACAGCAATCATTTTTGTAATGATTTTAATGGTGACTTTTATAGGAGGTTATCCAATAAAATATATCGGATTTATTCTAGGAGCAGGAATTGTTATGTTGTCAATTTTTGTTTTGGTGGCAAAAGCGTTTCCAGATGCGATGCCAAATAGAGTTCAGACTTGGCAAAATAGAATTGAGAGTTTTTCTGACGAAGAAGGTAAAGAAGCATATCAAGTTGAAAAGGCTAAAATTGCCATTGCAACTGGAGGAACATTTGGAGTTGGTCCGGGGAAAAGTATTCAAAAGAACTTTTTACCTCAATCTACATCCGATTTTATTTTTGCAATCATTGTAGAAGAATATGGATTAATTGGAGGTTTTGTTATTGTGTCCATTTACTTTTTATTGATGTTTAGAATCTTTGTGGTGATACGAAAAACAACTACAATTTTCGGAACTTTATTAGTATTAGGTGTTGGGCTTCCAATCATATTTCAAGCATCAATAAATATGGCAGTTGCCACTAATTTATTTCCGGTTACTGGGCAAACATTACCACTAATTAGTAGTGGAGGTACTTCTATTTGGATGACTTGTTTTGCGTTGGGAATGATATTAAGTGTAAGTGCATCAAAAGAAGAAACAGAAGAAGATATTTTAGATGATAACCCTTTAAACATACTTCATGAAACAATCGATTAACATATTAATTTCTGGTGGAGGAACAGGCGGTCATATTTATCCTGCAATTGCTATTGCAAACGAATTGAAATTGCGTTATCCTGATGCGGATTTCTTGTTTGTTGGAGCAAAAGATAAGATGGAAATGGAAAAAGTTCCACATGCAGGTTATGAAATTAAAGGATTGTGGATTTCTGGAATTCAAAGAAAGTTGACTTTAGCTAATTTATCATTTCCATTTAAAATGATAAGTAGTTTGTGGAATGCGTCTAATATTATAAGGAAATTTAAACCAGATATTGCTATTGGTACAGGCGGTTTTGCTAGTGGACCAACATTGATTATGGCGGGTAGAAAAGGAGTACCGACTTTAATACAAGAACAGAATTCGTACCCAGGAATTACAAATAAATTGTTGAGTAAAAAAGCACAGAAAATTTGTGTTGCTTATGATAATTTAGAGCGTTTTTTTCCTGCGGATAAAATTGTAAAAACAGGAAACCCTGTTCGTCAAGATTTATTATCGATTCATTCTAAAACGGATGAAGGAAAAGATTTTTTTGGTATAGATAAAAAGAAGAAAACCATTTTAGTTTTAGGAGGGAGTTTAGGAGCGAGAAAAATAAACCAATTGGTAGAAACGAATTTAGAGTTCTTTAAAAACCAAGAAGTACAAGTTATTTGGCAATGTGGTAAATTTTATTTTGAAGAATATAAAAAGTATGATGAGTTAAAGGGTATTCAGGTTCATCAATATGTAAATAGAATGGATTTGGCTTATGCTGCAGCAGATATTATTATTTCTAGAGCAGGAGCAAGTTCAGTTTCTGAATTATGTATTGTAGGGAAGCCTGTGATTTTTATTCCTTCTCCAAATGTGGCAGAAGATCATCAAACAAAAAATGCAAAGTCAATTGCAGATAAACATGGAGCAATTTTATTAAAAGAAAGTGAGTTGGATACATTTCCAATTGTATTTGAAACTTTAATAAAAGATAAAGGTAAACAAGAGCATTTATCAGAAAATATAAATGAATTGGCTCTTCCAGGTGCAACATCAGATATTGTTAACGAAGTAGAAAAATTACTAAAAAAGTGAATTTAAAGAATATTCATAACGTCTATTTTGTTGGAATTGGAGGCGTAGGAATGAGCGCAATTGCTCGTTACTTTGCGTCTAATGGAAAAAAGGTGGCTGGTTATGATAAAACTCCATCTCAAATCACTTTAGATTTAGAGGATTTAGGAGTTGAAATTCATTTTGAAGATGCGTTAAAGAATATTCCTATTTCTTTTTTGAAAAAGGAAAAAACGTTAGTCATTTACACGCCAGCAGTTCCTAAAAATCATACTGAATTAAATTACTTTTTAGACAACAATTTTACGGTTTTAAAAAGGTCGGAAATTTTAGGAAAAATAACTGAAACTACTTTTTGTTTAGCGGTTGCGGGTACACATGGTAAAACAACAACTTCATCTATTTTAGGTCATATTATGGCTGAAGTAAATGCAACTTCTTTTTTAGGAGGAATTGCAGAAAACTACAATTCGAATTTAATTTTAGGAGAAGATAAAGTAAGTGTTGTAGAGGCTGATGAGTTTGATAGATCTTTCTTAAAGTTAAGTCCAAATATTGCGTGTGTCACTTCTATGGATGCAGATCATTTGGATATTTATGGAGATTCTGATGCTTTAGATGAGTCTTTTATTGAGTTTACAAATAAAGTTTCAGACACGTTAATTATTGCAAAAGGTTTGCCTTTAAATGGTTTAACGTATGCTGTTAATGAAGATGCAGATTATAAAGCATTTAATTTAAAAATTGAAAGCGGAAAATATATTTTTGATGTGAAAACGCCTTCATCAGAAATTAAAAATATTGAATTTCATTTACCAGGTCAGCATAATGTTATGAATGCATTAGCAGCTTTGGCAATGGCAGATGTTTATGGAATTTCGTTAGAAAATATCAAACAAAGTTTATCAACTTTTAAAGGTGTAAAACGTCGTTTTTCTTATAAAATAAAAACAGAAGACTTTGTTTTGATTGATGATTATGCACATCATCCAACAGAAATAAATGCAGTAGAAAGTTCTGTTAGAGAAATGTATCCAAATGAAAAAGTGTTAGTTGTTTTTCAGCCGCATTTGTTTTCTAGAACCAAAGATTTTATTGATGATTTTGCATTGGCATTATCAAAATTTGATGAAGTTTTGTTGTTGGATATTTATCCTGCGAGAGAAGAACCTATTGATGGTGTAAATTCTGAGTGGTTGCTAAATAAATTGACTCTTAAGAATAAAAAATTAACTAAAAAAAATAATTTAGTAAAAGATATTAAAAATTCATCAGCAAAAGTGGTTACAATGTTAGGTGCTGGTGATATTGGAGTGATGATAAATGAGGTAACAAGTCAACTTTTAAAAACAACTGAAGATGAAGTTTAAGAGGTTTTTAAAATACATAGCATTTCTATTATTAATAGGGAGTTTGGGGTTTTTATATAGTTTTTCTTCGAAGAGAAATTCTAATAAAATTGTTAAAGATGTTGTCGTAGAATTTGAAGCCGGAGACAATAATTTTTTGACACATTCTATGGTTAATAAATTGTTAATACAAAATGGTGGAAGTGTGAAAAACCAAGCGAAAAGTGTGATAGATTTATATGTTTTGGAAAAAACAGTGTTTAAAAATCCATATGTAGAAGATGCATCTGTTTTTTTAAGCATTACTGGTACGTTAAAAACTATCATAAAACAGCGAACACCTGTTGCAAGAATTACAAACGTAAGTAATTCTTATTATATTGATAAACAAGGAATAAAAGTACCGCTGTCTAGTAATTATTCAGCTAGAGTGTTGTTGGTTTCTGGGGTTGAAAATGATGCTGATGTTAAAGAAATATTGCCTTTAATTTCGTTCGTTTTGGAAGATGATTTTTTGCAAAAAGAAGTGGTAGGAATTGAGAAATTCGCCGATGATGAGTATCAAATTTCCGTAAGAAGTGGAAATTATAAAATCGATTTTGGAAAATTAACCAGAATGGATGTAAAATTTAAGAAGTTAAAAGCGTTTTATAACACAACATTTGAAGATAAAACGATTCAGAATTATAAAAGGATTAATGTTAAATATCACAACCAAGTTGTGTGCACAAAATAGATCAAAATGGAAAACAATAAAATAGCAGTTGGTTTAGATATTGGTACAACTAAAATTGTTGCCATGATTGGTCGTAAGAATGAATACGATAAGATTGAGGTTGTTGGTATCGGTAAAGCAAAAAGTTTAGGAGTAAAACGTGGAGTTGTAAGTAATATTACTCAAACAATACAATCTATTCAGCAAGCTGTTGATGAAGCAGAAAGTGTTTCTGGTCTTAAAATTGAAGAAGTTGTTGTTGGTATTGCTGGTCAGCATATTCGTAGTTTACACCACAGTGATTATATCACAAGAAATAACGCAGATGAAGTTATCGATGATAACGATATTGAAGATTTAGTAAACCAGGTTCATAAATTGGTAATGTTGCCAGGAGAAGAAATTATTCATGTGTTACCACAAGAATTTAAAGTAGATTCTCAGGCAGATATAAAAGAGCCAATAGGAATGTATGGAGGTCGTTTAGAAGCGAATTTCCATGTAGTTGTTGGGCAAGTTTCTTCTATTAGAAATATTGGACGTTGTGTAAAAAGCGCAGGTTTAGGTTTAAGCGAAATTACCTTAGAACCTTTAGCATCGGCATCAGCAGTGTTAAGTCAAGAAGAAAAAGAAGCAGGAGTTGCATTGATTGATATTGGAGGAGGAACAACAGATTTAGCGATCTTTAAAGACGGAATTATAAGACATACAGCTGTAATCCCTTTTGGAGGAAATGTAATTACAGATGATATTAAAGAAGGTTGTTCAATTATAGAAAAACAAGCTGAATTATTAAAAATAAAATTTGGTTCTGCATGGCCAGGAGAAAATAAAGAAACAGAGATTGTTTCTATCCCTGGACTAAGAGGAAGAGAGCCAAAAGAGATTACGTTAAAGAATTTATCAAAAATTATACATGCAAGAGTTCAAGAAATTATTGAGCATGTGTATTTAGAGATTAAAAATTATGGACATGAAACAGCAAAAGGAAAATTAATTGCTGGTATTGTGTTAACAGGTGGAGGTTCTCAATTAAAACATTTACGTCAGTTAGTAGAATATATTACTGGTATGGATGCAAGAATAGGTTTTCCGAATGAACATTTAGCTGGAGATTCAGATGAGATTTTATCAAGTCCATCTTACGCTACTGCTGTTGGTTTATTAATGGTAGGCTTAGAAAAAGGGAATAAAGAGGAAGAGGAAGAAGTGGTTGAGGAAGTAGTTGAAGAAACTATTGAGGATAATCAAGAAGAAGTACAACAAATCGTTGAGCCAAAACCGAAACCAAAACCAAAAAAGAAGTCGTTTTTTGAAAAGTTTACAGAAGGGTTAAAAGACTTTCTAGACAACGCAGAATAAGATTGGGGAAAAGAAATATTATATTATAAAAATTATTAAACAATAGATACGTTATTATGGGCACAGAATTCGATAACATTTCATTTGACATGCCAAAAACACAGTCTAACACAATTAAAGTAATTGGTGTTGGTGGTGGTGGAAGCAACGCAGTAAACCACATGTTTACGCAACATATTAAAGGGGTAGACTTTGTAATTTGTAATACAGATGCACAAGCTTTAGATAATAGCTCTGTTCCTAATAAAATTCAGCTAGGTGTAAGTTTAACTGAAGGTTTAGGTGCAGGTGCAAATCCAGAAGTTGGAGCACAAGCAGCTAAAGAAAGCATGGAAGAAATTCAGCAAATGCTAAATACCCAAACAAAAATGGTATTTATTACTGCTGGTATGGGAGGCGGAACTGGTACAGGTGCTGCTCCAATTATAGCTAAAATTGCAAAAGATATGGATATCCTTACTGTGGGTATTGTTACGATGCCTTTTGCCTTTGAAGGTAGAAGACGTGCTAAACAAGCTCAATTAGGAATCGATCAATTGCGTCAGAATGTAGATTCTTTAATTGTAATTAATAATAACAAACTTCGTGAAGTTTATGGAAACCTTGGTTTTAAAGCAGGTTTCTCTAAAGCAGATGAGGTTTTATCTACTGCTTCTCGTGGAATTGCAGAAGTAATTACACATCACTATAAGCAAAATATTGACTTACATGATGCTAAAACTGTACTTTCTAACAGTGGAACAGCAATTATGGGTTCTGCAAAAGAAGAAGGACAAACTAGAGCCAAAACAGCTATTGTTAAAGCATTAGATTCTCCTTTATTAAATGACAATAAAATTACAGGTGCCAAAAACGTATTGTTATTAATAGTCTCAGGTACTAACGAAGTTACGTTAGATGAAATTGGTGAAATCAACGATTACATTCAAGATGAAGCTGGTTATGATGCCAATATTATTATGGGTGTTGGAGAGGATGAAAAATTAGGTGATGCTATTGCTGTAACAATTGTAGCTACAGGTTTTGCTGCTGATCAGCAAAGTACAATTACCAATACAGAGGTTAAGAAGATTGTTCATACTTTAGAAGATGAACAAAAAGCTACTTATGATTTCAGTGAGAAAACAATTACAAAATCTCCAACATTAAATGAGCCTCATACAAATAAAGTAGCGCAAAAAATAGTACACACTTTAGAAGATGAAGTTGAGGAGGTTGCTGTTCCTAAAATAAATTTAGAGAATACGACTAACGATATTGCTAATATGTCTGTTCTTTTTGAAGAAGTTCAAGTAGAAACTGTTTCTGAAGACGATTTTGTAATTACAGATGTTACTCCTGTTCAAGAAGTAAGTATTATAGAAGAGCCTAAACAAGTACAATCAGATTTATTATTTGATTTGCCTTTAAATCCAAAAGCAGAAGTAAAAGCAAATGAAGAAATTCGTTTTAGTTTACAAGAAGAACCGGTTGTAAATGTAAATGAGATTGAAGTTTATGGAGCTGAAGAGGTTGTTTTTAAGAGAAAAGCAGTTGAAAAGCGTTATGTCTTAGAAGATTTTGATGCACAGCCAACAATTGGTAAAAGTTCTGGTATTATAGAGAAAAAAGTTGTCGAAGAAGATGTTCAGTTCGAGTTAAAAACGAGAACTCCTCAAGCAGAAATTAATAGAATTGAAACTCTTAGTGAAGAAGTTTCTCCTTTAGACCTTACAATTACTGAATTACAAACGAGAGCTGAAGAGAGACGTAAGAAGATGAAGGGGTTTAACTATAAGTTTAACGATCAAATGAACAAGAATATAGATGAAATTGAGCGTCAACCTGCTTATAAAAGACTAGGTATAGATCTAGATACCAATGCATCTATTAGTAATAGAAAAACATCGATAAATAAAGATACTGATGAAATCAGTTTAAAATCAAATAATTCTTTTTTACATGATAATGTAGATTAGTTTTAAAATTTAACCCCTAAAACCCAAAGTCATATCTATTCGTAGTTGTGGCTTTTTTTTGTTTAATAAAATATTCCATTTAACGTATAAAAGGTTATGATTTATCGATGTTTGTAGGTTAATTATCTAATATTGTTTATTTTAGGTGTGGTTAGTGTTATCTTTGTCATAAGATAATGAAATCGAAAAACACACTTAATTGTAAAAAAATATAACCCCAATTACTCTACCTCTAAATATGCTAAACCACAACTATTTTTAGTTGTGGTTTTTTTAATAAAAAAAGATAAATTAATTTAACATTAGAAAACTTCAACTCATCTATACTTTTTGGTCAATTACCTTTTATTACCTTTTAGAATAGTTATAAAATAATATTTTTACATAAAATTAGAACAATGAAAACAAAATTACATACCTCGTATTCTAGAATTTTATTCTTTTTAGCTGTAATTCTAAGCTTATTTACAAGTGCTCAAGAAGATCCATTTAACTGTGATTATAACGCATATTTATTTCAGTATAATGATATTTATGCTTTAGATTTAGCTTCAGGTAGTTCATATCTTGTGAAAGAAAATGTAACAGAAGGTAATGTTAATGCTGTAGGTTATAACCCTGCAGATGGTTATATATGGGGGGCTTTAAGTTTTCCTGAAAAAACAATTGTAAGAATTGGTAAAAACTTTAATATAGATACTTTTTATATTGATGAGTTACCAACATCGAGTAGATATGTAGGAGATGTAAGTTCTGAAGGTATTTATTACTTAAAAGGAGGAGGAGCTACTTATTATAAAGTAGATTTAAATCCAGAATCAGTTAATTATACTAAGTTTAAAAGTACTGAAACATTGTCTAAAAGTTTAAGTATTCATGATTGGGCGTTTAACTCAGTAGATGGTCACTTATACTCAGTAGAGAAAAAAACAAATCACTTATATAGAATTAACGCTACAACAAGTGAAGTTATAGATTTAGGTGAAGTGCCAATTTTAGCTGGTTTAAATTATACGTATGGAGCTGTTTATTTTGATGCTTCAGGGAGGTTTTATGTATCAGCAAATCAAACAGGAACTGTTTATGTAATTCAAAATGTACAGACTTTAGAGGTTGGTGGTGAAATTGATTCTAATCTTTTTGCTTATGGGCCTTCTAGTAGCCAGAATGATGGAGCAAGATGTCCAACAGCGCCAGTTCCTCAAGAAGATTGTGTAAATGGTATTGATGATGATGGTGATGGTTTAACAGATTGTGATGATCCTGCTTGTTCAGGAGTTGCAGCTTGTCCTGTTCTTGTTCCACAAGTTTCTAGTGGAAATGATGGAGGGTTAGAAAGTAATGACCGTCTTTCTCAACAAATAAATAAAAGAAATTATTTAAGAATAAAAGGGAATCATAAGTTTGATAAAAAAACGGCTAAGAAAGTAGTAAAGTCTAATGATTACAAAAAAACATCAGCAAAAACGGCAAATTTTGAATTAAAAGATTTAATTCCTCTAGATGTAATTCCTGGAGCAGTAGCAGTAGAATCTTCAGCTTTAGATTTAATAGCAATTACAAATGCGACTGAATTATACTCTTTAGATTATGTGAAAGATGGAGAAACAGTTGCTGTTGTTTTAGCAACAAAAACAGAAAATGGTGTTTATGAACATACAAAGTTTATTTGCGATAGATTATTAGGTGCAGAATTATTATCAGTTTCTACCATAGAGTTGTTTGAAGATGAAACTGAAGAAGGTGAAGAAGGAGGAGAAGAAGGTGTGCATTTTATTAAATCTATTATAAAAAACAGTAATGGAACAAAGGAGTTTGTTTTAAGTTTTTCTGGAAGATTGGCTAACAATGAAGAGAATTTTGAAATAGATAGTCATTGGAATATTGATAAGTATGAAGCGGATGCTACTTATTATAACTTTCAAATTTGGACTAATAGTGTAGACGATTTATTAACTTTAGGTCAAGAAGCTATTGCTTTATTCGAAATTCAAAGACCAATTTCAAATTATGATACGTCAACTCCTCCACCAGTATTTGTTAAAAAAGGAGCTTATGTAAATGGAGCTTTAGAATTAGAGTTAATTAATGTAAGAAGAAGTAAAAGTGTTGTGATTGATGCAGGTTTTAAAAGAACAGAAACTTCAGCTACAGAATATTTTAATCAAACTTTAGAATTAAAAGGAAGTTATATTGAAACTTTAACAATTGAAACTGGAAATATTTTTGATATTGGTTTTAGAATAGAAAACGAATACAATTTAACGCCAGATGATTTATTTATGTCTGATGGTGTTTGGGGAAAAGATGATTCTCCTAAAGGAACAACTATTAATGAATTTGCTATAACTCAAAACGATAATATTTATGCAGGAAGTGGTTATAGAGTTGAAAGAAATATTTCTTTAAAAGCTACAACAAGCGAGTATGTTTCTGCCTTTAGATCATTTACACCAAGGTTTACTTCTATAGATTTATCTAATTATGATTTGTTTGAATTAGATGCAAAAGGAACAGGAGATTTAGAAATTACTATTGTTAAAGAAGGTGTAGTTGCTTGGAAAAACCAATTCAGAACCACTATTAAGTTAAATGAAACTGAAAGCCATTATGCAATTCCTATTGCGCATTTTGTTTCGGCAGCTGGAGGTGAGTTAGATTTGGTTGATGCAATTAATATTGTTTTTACAATGTCTTCTGATGGAACTGAGGTTTTAGAAAAAGAAATGAATTTAAACAATATACAGTTTACAGAACAAGTACTTGGAGTTGATACAGCGGTTATCGAAGAAAATAATGTAATGTTGATGCCTAACCCAATGAAAATTAGCGCTGAGTTAAGCTTTTATTCTGAAACAAATGCTGCTACTAAAATGGAAGTATTTAATTTAACAGGTTCTTTAATTAGAAAAACAGAAGAAAATACAACTATAGGAAATAACAAAATCACAATTTTAAGAGAAGGTTTAAAACCAGGGATGTATTTTGTGAAAATTAGAAATGATTTTAGAAATTATAAAACAATTAAATTGGTCGTAAATTAAAAAAATGTCCTCCAACCTTTTAATGGTAATATTTCATAATTATGAAATATTGCCATTTTTTTTGTCCTTGTCGTAAACTGTCAATACTGTAAATGATTGTTTTTTAGCTGTTTTGAGTGTTTTTGTTTGTAACAATTTATCTTAGAAGTCGTCTTCTTTGTATAATCAATAAAACTAAACATCATGAAATATTTACAAACAGTTACGTTAGAAGAAAGAGGAATTTTAACTTCATCTTATAAACAAGATCTTAAAAAAAATATGAGAATACAGAAATCTAAATCTGTATCGAGAATTAAATCGATGATTATAAATCATCAGGGAAAGATAGAAAGTCAGGTAGGAACTATTTTACAAGTTTCGGTATTTGTTTTTGCTATTATTATGTTTGTTTCTTAAAAAGAGATAAAATTTTTGAATTTAGCTATTCGTTTGCAAATAGGCTCGCGTGAAGGATTGAAGCAATTGTTTGAGCTCTTTTTTATGCTAATCTCGTTTTAGTATCTTATCTAAACAATAAAATTACTTTTAAATAATTACTGATGCTAACAATAAAATCAGCAGAAAAAAAGCGAGTGCGGAAAGCCTGACCTGAAAGGACACGCCAAAACAAAAAAAAAATCCACCTTAAAAAAGATGGATTTTAATATTTATTCTCGACTGCGCTCGAACTGACAAGAGCCGTTTTCTAACTTAAAGCTTTTTTAATTCTCTTAATAGCTTCTCTAATTTGTAATTCTGAAGCTGCGTATGAGATTCTAATACAATTTGGTGTACCAAAAGCGTCTCCTGTTACAGTTGCAACGTTTGCTTTTTCTAAGATGAATAAAGAAAAATCGCTTGCGTTTTCAATTTTTACTCCGTTAATTGTTTTACCGAAAAAACCAGAAACATCTGGGAAAACGTAAAAAGCTCCTTCAGGAACGTTTACTTTAAATCCGTCGATTTCTCTTAATAATCCAATAATGATATCTCTTCGAGTTTTAAACTCATCGACCATAAATTGAATTTTAGAAACAGGCGCTAAAACTGCTGTAATTGCTGCTCTTTGAGCGATACAATTTGTACCAGAAGTAATTTGCCCTTGCATTTTAGTACAAGCTTTAGCAATCCATTCTGGAGCACCAATATAACCGATTCTCCAACCTGTCATAGCAAATGCTTTTGCTAAACCGTTTACAGTAATCGTTCTGTCGTACATACTTTCAATTGCTGCAAAACTAAAAGGTTTTGTTTCGTAATTGATATGTTCGTAAATTTCATCTGATAAGATAAAAATACGTGGATGTTTTTCTAAAACTGCTGCCAACGCTCTGTACTCAGCTTCACTATAAATAGTTCCACTTGGGTTGTTTGGAGAGTTAAAGAAAATCATTTTTGTTTTAGGCGTAATAGAAGCTTCTAACTGTTCTGGAGTGATTTTAAAATCATTGTCAATAGAAGAAGGAATCTCTACATACGTTGCTTCACATAAAATAGCAATTGCAGAATAACTTACCCAATAAGGTGCAGGTAATAAAACCTCGTCACCTGGGTTTAACAATACTTGTGCAATGTTTGCGATAGATTGTTTAGCACCTGTAGAAACAACTATTTGACTTGGTTTGTATACCAAATCATTATCACGTTTAAACTTCGTGCAAATAGCTTCTTTTAATTCTACATACCCATCTACTGGTGAGTAAGAGTTGTAGTTTTGATTGATTGCTTCAATTGCAGCGTCTTTAATAAAATCTGGCGTATTAAAGTCTGGTTCTCCCAAACTTAAACCGATAATATCTTTTCCTTCTGCTCTTAGTTCTCTTGCTTTAGCAGCCATTGCTAAAGTTTGAGAGACAGGTAAACTGTTAATTCTGTCTGATAATTGATCTTTCATTTTACTGATAATTGTGTTGTAGTTGTTGTCGTTGTTGTGTTTATGCAATTTCGGGTTTTTGCCCTAAAGCTCCTAAATGTCTAAAATGTTCCATAATAGCTTTACGCATTGTATCGTATTCGTTATATGGTAAATTAAATTCTTTAGCAGTTTCTTTTACAATTTTAGCTAATTTATCATAATGCACATGAGAAATGTGTGGAAAAATATGATGTTCAACTTGATGATTTAATCCTCCTGTATAGAAGTTTACCAACCAATTAGTAGGCGCAAAGTTAGATGTTGTGTATAATTGGTGGACTGCCCAAGTGTGTTCTAAATTTCCATCTTTATCTGGAATTGGCATTTCTGTATTAGGTACAATATGTGCTAATTGAAAAACCAAACTTAAAATCATACCTGCAGTATAATGCATTACAAAAAAGCCGATTATAATTTTCCACCATGCAACGTCTAAAACTAATAAAGGTAAAACAATCCAAAGTGCATAATATGCAATTTTAGAAATGACTAATTTTGTCCATTCTGTTGCTGGGTTTGGAAACTTACCGTAAGATAATTTACGTTTTAAATAACGGTGCATTTGTTTAATATCTGTAGTAATTGCCCAGTTAATAGTTAATAAACCGTATAAAAAAATTGAATAATATTTTTGAATTTTATGGATCGGTAACCATTTAGAATGTTGAGAAAAACGAATAATTCTACCAGCATCAATATCTTCATCCTGACCTTCTACATTTGTAAAAGTATGGTGTAAAACATTGTGTTGTACTTTCCAATTATAGACGTTTCCTGCTAAAATATAAATGCTGCTTCCCATTAATTTGTTAACCCATTTTCTTTTAGAAAAAGAATCATGATTGGCATCGTGCATTACATTCATACCAACACCTGCCATTCCAATTCCTGTAACAACCATTAATAAGGCCATTACCCATTGAGGCATAGAAACGGTTAGAATTAAAATAAATGGAACTAAAAATAATGAAAACATGATAACTGCCTTTGTATACAATTTCCAGTTTCCTGTTCTTTTTAGTTTATTTTCTTTAAAATATGTATTTACTCTTTTATTAAGAGTTCTAAAGAATTTCGCTTTATCTACTCTCGAAAAGTTTACTGTTTTCATCTGTATTGTCTATAATCTACAAAAATATGACTTTTAAAATAGCTTTATGTAACAAAGGTCGTTTTTTGTTGCTAATTGTTTGTTAACAATAACTATTTTTGCAACTTATACTTTTTTTCTATGGAAATAATACACAAATATTTTAAAGACTTAACGGCAACTCAAATTGAACAGTTTTCTAAACTACAAGAGTTATATAAAGATTGGAATTTAAAAATTAACGTAGTATCAAGAAAAGATATCGACGAATTGTATTTACGTCATGTATTACATTCTTTGGCTATTGCAAAACTAGTGCAATTTAAACCAGGTTCTAAAGTTTTAGATGTTGGTACAGGTGGAGGTTTTCCTGGAATTCCGTTAGCCATTTTATTTCCTGAAACACAGTTTCATTTGGTAGATTCTATCGGTAAGAAAATAAAAGTAGTAAATGAAGTTGCTGAAGGTTTGGGTTTAACAAACGTAAAAACTACAAACGGTAGAGTTGAAGAAGAAGTAAAAGATACGTACGATTTTATTGTAAGTAGAGCTGTAGCACAAATGGAAACTTTTGTTCGTTGGACAAAAGGGAAAATTGCTAAAAAACAAAATCACGATTTAAAAAATGGAATTCTATATTTAAAAGGTGGTGATTTAACAGAAGAATTAAAATTATATACTTCTGCTACAATTTACAATTTATCAGATTATTTTGAAGAAGATTTCTATGAAACTAAGAAATTGGTTCATTTAGGAATGAAATTTAAAGGGTAGGTATTGTCTACAAATCTATATTTTCTTCAATAAAAATGATTAAACTTTTAGCCATTATTTCTTGTTCAGCTACAGAAGGATGACCATCACTTTTTTTATAAGGCATAAAATGTGTATAAATTGCAGTATCATTTAAACGATCAACTGCTTTTCTAATATATTCAATCCATTTAGAGCCTTTTTTACTTGCATCCATAGATCCAAGTGTGCATATAATATTGGCTTTAGGATAATGGTTTCTTATTTTGGATACAAATTGTTGGTATGCATTTATAATATATTCATCATTTGGAGGTGTAGAGCCAAACCTAGCTTTAAATTCATCATTTTCTGGTAAATTTACTATCCAAGAATCATTTTGAAATAAATTAATCACAACGACATCAGGAGTATAAAGAGAAAAATCCCATTTACTATTTGGGTCATCAGGTATTAATCGATCATACATTTCTGGCATTATTAGTGGAAACCAACTAACTGTCATTCCAATTCCACTTTTACAGATACATTGATATTTTGCATCAAAATGTCTAGCAGTAATAGCAGCGTAACTTAAATAATTGTTAGTGTAAGTACTGTCTGGAGAATCTTTTCCTGATAAATCTTCAACAGCATATCCAACAGTTATAGAGTTTCCGTAAAATTCTATTTTTCTTTTTTTATTTAAAGGCTTCTTCAGTACTTTTGAATTTCCTTCTAATTTAAAACCGTAAAAAGAAGTTTTTCCTCTATCCCATTCAGTTCTTTTAAAAATTTCAAGAGTATGTTTTCCTTTCGGTAATTTTGATGCAAGTTCATAATAACGTTTAATTGTATCTGGACGTATAATAAAGGCGCTATCATTATCTATTATAATATTGTAATAATTATCTCCTTTTTCATCTTCAAATAAAGCTGATATAGATTCGCTTTCAAAATTAAATTTTATGGAAGTTCCTGACCAATATAGTTTCGCAGATTTAGTTTTTGAAGAATCTATTCTACCAGAATATTCTATATGTGAATTTGTATAATCGATAAATGTCTCTTTTTTTGAAGAACATGCAAGAACAAGAGATAAAGCAATAAGTAAAAGGATTTTTCTCAAAATGATAGATATTATTTTTGTATTTAGACCAAAAGTATCGTTAAGTTTAATAAAAAAAAAACAGAATAACGAAGATAGTTTAAATCAAGAAAAAAATTAATCTATTTAAAATAAACCACGTCTTAAAAAATGGAGTTGTCTATTTAAATGGTAGTGATTTAACAGATTATCATTAATCTATTCTCTCCAGTTTTTTCTTTTGGTGCACGATGAAGGCAAGGTAGAACTTTACTTTCAGGATGATCAATCGCTAATTTCCATAAATTACCAATCCCTAAATTAATTGGTTGTGCATTTGGTTTTGGTTGATAATGTAAATCGAAGAAATATTCACTTAAAAATGATTCAAAACCTTTCTCATCACTTTCTCCATATAATTTTTTGAGTTCAGCACGTATTTCTGGAATCAATATTTTTTGTGTGGCTTGTGAATTAGGTATAATATCACTAGACGCTCCATAATACGTGCATAAAAAAGTATCAGTTGCTATTGGTGAACGATCTACATGATAAGAATAAACATCCGTAGGAAAAAAAGGAAAAGCATCATCTCTATCATAACATTTAATGATGTTAAGAGTTGGAGAAGCTCCGTGCTCTTTCAATCCTTTAAAATCATTCAAAAGAATTTTACGAGCTAATTGTCCTTGTTCACTCAATTGAAGTTCACGAAGTTCTTCTAGACTAATTTCAGACATGTTTTCGTTTAACGTTACTTTTTCAACAATCTCAGAAAAATCACCTATGAGATTACGTTTCAAACACATTGCGTTAATTTCTCCCTGAAAAGGTGTTGAAATTAGGTCTTGAAAATTCAAGACATTTTGAATTTGATTTTCAGTATGTGTTACATTTATCATATTGATTACACTTTTTAATTGATATAAATGCGTTTTAATGATTTGCAGTAAAAATTAACGCAATTCTATTTTTTTTATTGAAAAGGAACTAAAATCACTTTATTAATTATGAAATAAATTTTTAAAAAATAGAAGAAGCTGTTTTTGTTGTAAATTTTTCTAAGAACAACATTCCTTTATATGAATTTCCTTTTTCATTTAATTTAGGACTCCAAACAGTAATACAATATTTATCAGGATGAATAGCAACAATACCTCCACCAACGCCACTTTTACCTGGTAAGCCAACACGAAAAGCAAACTCGCCAGATTCATCATAAAAACCACAAGTAAGCATAATTGCATTAATTCTCTTTGCTTGACTCATAGTGAGGACTCTGTTTCCGTTCTTTGTGGTAAAATTGTCATCCGTTAAATAAAGAAATATTTCTGACAACTCTTTACAACTCATTTCTAAAGAACAGATATGAAAGTAAAAATCTAAAACGTCATCAACATTGTTTTTTATGTTACCAAAAGACTTTATAAAGTTCGTAAGCGCAATATTTCTAAAACCAGCAGCTTTTTCTGATAGCGCTACTTTTTCATTGTAATTTAAAGTAGCATTGTTAGAAATTTCTTTACAGAAGTTTAAGAAATCTACTTTAGGGTTTTTTAGATGATTGAATAAAACATCACAAACCACAATTGCGCCTGAGTTTATAAACGGATTCCTTGGTTTTCCAAGATCAGACTCTAATTGTAGTAATGAGTTAAAAGGGTTCCCTGAAGGTTCTACATCAACTCTTTCCCATAATTTTTCACCTTCTAATTTGTAGGCTAATGTTAAAGACAAAATCTTAGAAATACTTTGTATAGAAAACTTTTTATCAAAATTACCAACACCAAAACCTTCTTTGTTAATTGTAGAAATATGTACGCCAAAATTGGCAGCTTTTATAAATGCTAATTCAGGAATATAATTGGCAACTTTACCAATATCATCAACCTTTTTTACATCAGAATAAATGTCTTCAATTATATTTTTATAGTTTTCCATTGACACTTTCTAATATTTGTGATAACAAACGTATTCGAAATTTTATTATAAACCAAATAACACAAAAAAAGGAACTACATTGCTGTAATTCCTTTTTAATAAATTTCTGTCATTTCGAAATGAGTCTTTTTAGACGATTGAGAAATCTCAAAATTAGATTACTCAATTATTCTTTCTCCGAGAAGACAATGTTATTAAACAACTTCAACAAACAAACCTTCGTCTGTTTTAGAAACTTTAGCAACGTTATTTTTAGTTAAACCTTTAATTGTTTTATCCCATTTCTTGTTAGATAAACCAGACTGAACTTTTAAAGTATTTAAATCTATTTTTTCTGCTTTCTCAATAATTGCTAAAACAGCTTTTTCTTCAGCATTCAATTCAACTGCAACAGCTTTCTTTTCTGGTCTCATTTGAGGGAAAAATAAAACTTCTTGTATTGATTGATTATTTGTTAAGAACATAATTAAACGGTCCATTCCAATTCCCATTCCAGATGTTGGAGGCATACCATATTCTAAAGCACGTAAAAAGTCTTCATCAATAAATTCGGTAGCTTCATCATCACCTTTCTGAGCTAATTTTAATTGGTGCTCAAAACGCTCACGTTGATCAATTGGGTCATTTAATTCAGAATATGCATTTGCAACTTCTTTACCACAAACCATTAATTCGAAACGTTCCGTTAATTCTGGGTTGTCTCTGTGTTCTTTACAAAGTGGAGACATTTCTTTAGGATAATCAGTAATAAAAGTTGGCTGAATGTAATTAGCTTCACACTTTTCACCAAAAATTTCATCAATTAATTTTCCTTTCCCCATTGTTTCATCCACAGGAATATTCATTCCTTTAGCAGCTGCTCTAATTTCATCTTCAGTTTTTCCAGTAATGTCAAAACCAGTAAAATGTTTAATAGAATCTGCCATTGTTACTCTTGCATAAGGCGCTTTAAAGTTAATTTGGTGTTCACCAAAAGTAGCTTCAGAAGTTCCGTTTACAGCAATTGCACAATGCTCTAAAAGTTGCTCTGCAAAATCCATCATCCAATTGTAATCTTTGTATGAAACATAGATTTCCATTGCAGTAAATTCAGGATTATGAGTTCTATCCATTCCTTCATTTCTGAAGTTTTTAGAAAATTCATAAACACCGTCAAAACCACCAACAATTAATCTTTTTAGATATAATTCGTTCGCAATTCTCATATATAATGGAATGTCTAACGAGTTATGATGTGTAATAAAAGGTCTTGCTGCTGCACCTCCAGGAATTGGTTGTAAAACCGGAGTTTCAACTTCAAAATAACCAGATTCATTAAAGAAAGAACGCATTGCATTAAACAATTTTGTTCTTTTAATAAATACTTCTTTTACGTGTGGGTTTACTACTAAATCTGCATAACGTTGTCTGTAACGTAATTCAGGATCTGTAAACGCATCAAAAGTAACTCCGTCTTTAACTTTCGGTAAAGGCAAAGGTTTTAAAGCTTTACTTAATAACGTAAAATCTTTAACACGAACTGTTTTTTCTCCCACTTTAGTGGTAAACAATTCACCTTCAATTCCTACAAAATCACCTAAATCTAGTAATTTCTTAAAAACATCATTGTATTTAGTTTTGTCTTCTCCAGTACAAATTTCATCACGATTAAAGTAGACTTGTATTCTACCTTCACCATCTTGTAATTGTGCAAAAGAAGCTTTTCCTTGTATATTAATAGACATTAATCTACCTGCAATAATTACCTTCTTACCTTCAGAATAATCTTCCTTTATTTTAGTCGAGTTTGAATCGATTGGATATAAATCTGCTGGATAAGGATTGATTCCTAAAGCACGTAGTTTTACTAGCTTTTCTCTACGTACAACTTCTTGTTCTGATAATTGCATTTGACTGTCTTAATTTTCTGGTGTTTATTAAAGATTGCAAAGATACAATGCTTTGAATTAATAGACAATTGAGAATAAAATAAAAAAGACTAAGTTATTTTGCGAATATCAAAAAACATCGTATATTTGCCGGCTGCTTTTTGTTAGGGCAGCATTAGTTGTGTTGTTTTGGCGCTTTAGTAAAAGCGTCGTGGTTTTGTTAACCAATGGAAAGCTTCCCTGAAACGGGACGCTTTTTTTTGTTCTAAACTTTCTTTTATATGTTTTTTTGAAGCTATTTCCTGCTTTTCGCACTCGCTTTTTTTATCCTGAAAAAGGAATAAAAAAGAGCTCAAACAATTGCTGCAATCAGGGCTAGACTTGTTTGCAAGCTATTTTGAAAACCTATAATTTATTAATTACTTGTCATTCCTTTGCAGACAGGAATCCATAAAAAGTATTTAAAAAATCAGTTTGTCTTTTTATATATTAATAAGTAGCAAACAAGTTTCGTTCTGATTGAAATTTACTTTTAGCTTGTCAATAATTAGAGTATAGATTCCTGCCTTCGCAGGAATGACAGAATGCTTGAAAGAAAACATTTTTCTTTTCTCAATAATTATTTTTTCAATTGTCATTCCTTTGCAGATAGGAATCCATAAAAAGTATTTAAAAAATCAGTTTGTCTTTTTATATATTAATAAGTAGCAAACAAGTTTCGTTCTGATTGAAATTTACTTTTAGCTTTCTATAAATGAAGTATGGATTCCTGCTTTCGCAGGAATGACAGATTGCTTGAAAGAAAACATTTTTCTTTTCTCAATAATTATTTTTTCAATTGTCATTCCCTTGCAGATAGGAATCCATAAGAAGTATTTAAAAAATCAGTTTGTCTTTTTATATATTAATAAGTTAGCAAACAAGTTTCGTTCTGGTTGAAATTTACTTTTAGCTTGTCTATAAATGAAGTATGGATTCCTGCCTTCGCAGGAATGACAGATTGCTTGAAAGAAAATACTTTTCTATTCTTAAAATTCAGTTAGTCTTTTAGTATCTCAATAAGTTAACAAACAAGTTTCGTTCTGATTGAAATTGACTTTTGGCTTGACAATAAATAGAGTATGGATTCCTGCCTGCGCAGGAATGACAAAATGCTTAAAAGAAAACGCTTTTATATTCCCAAAACTGAATAATAAATAAAACAAAATACACTGTAGCAATAGAAAACTTAATTGTTGCTGAAGCTAAAAAACCTAAGAAAGCGCCAAAAGATGCTTTTAAAGCTCGGTTTGTGTCTTTACCATCGTACATTAATTCTCCAATAAAAGCGCCGAAAAAAGCACCCAACAACATACCGAAAGGAATAGGAGAGAGCAAGCCAACAATTAAACCAATTGTGGTTCCGTAAACGCCATATTTAGTTCCGCCAAAACGTTTTGTTCCCATTGCAGGTATAAAATAATCGAGAATAAATATAATAATTGCCAACGCTAAAGTGATTCCTAAGAAAGTCCAATCCATCGGAATTATTTTGGTTGTGTGTAAAAGTAATAAGCCAAACCAAGCTGTTAAAGGTCCTGGTAAAACGGGTAAAAATGAGCCAATAATGCCTAAGCAAACGAATACGAAGCCTAGAAGTAATAAAAATATATCCATAGTAATTTTAATAATTATACTAGCTATAGTTCAATAACCACGCCAGTTTTCTATTAATAAGACGATTATATAAATGCTTTGTTACAATTATTATCAACTAAAAAATTAGTTCAAACTAAGTATTTAGTTATATTTGTATCGTTGAACTAAAAACTTAGTTGAAATTATGAGCAAACAATTAACAAAAGCAGAAGAGCAGATAATGCAAGTTTTGTGGGATTTACAAGAAGCTTCTGTAAAGGAAGTAATAGACAAATTGCCAGAGCCAAAACCAGCATATAATACAGTTTCTACCATCGTTAGAATTTTAGAAAATAAAGAATTTGTAGGTCATAAACCTGTAGGAAGAGGGTTTATCTATTACCCAATAATTGAAAAAGAATCGTACAGTAACCAGAGTTTACACAAATTAATGAACGGTTATTTTGACGGTTCTTTTAAAAGTATGGTTTCCTTTTTTGTGAAAGAAAATAAAATGGATGTTTCTGAATTGGAATCTATTTTAAATGAAGTGAATAAAGGGAAGTAAGTATTTAGTTTTCAGTTGGCAGTATTCAGTCACAGTTTGCAGCTACTGTCAGTTCGATTGAATTTTGAGGTCTCGACTGCGCTCGACCTGACATAAAAAAATCATTTGTCATTTTAATGAGGAACAAAGAGGATTCTCATTTTAGATTTCTCAATCGTTTAAAAAGACTCATTTCGAAATGACATTAAAAAAAAAGCGATGATCAATTATATTTTACAAGTCATATTATTTCAAGTATTATTTTTGGCGATTTATGATTTCTTTCTAAGTAAAGAAACCTTTTTTACTAAAAACAGATGGTATTTAATTAGTACGCCAGTTTTATCTTTCATTTTACCATTTATTAAAATTCCGACGTTTCAAAAAGCGGTTCCACAAGAGTTTATTATTAATCTACCAGAAATCGTTTTATCACCTGATAAAGTGATTCAAGAAGTGATTCAAGAAACGAGTTTTTATCAATCTATAAATTACTTAGATATTTTATTTTGGTTGGGAGTAAGTCTTTTTTCGATGCTGTTTCTTGTGAAATTATATAAAATAGCGAACTTAATTAGAAAGTACGAAGTTTATAAGAAAGCGGGTTATATTTTAGTTTTAATACCGAATCAAACCAAGGCGTTTTCTTTTTTCAACTTTATCTTTTTAGGAAAAGAAATTCGAGAATCTCAACAAGCACAAATTATAGAACACGAATTGGTGCACAGTAAACAAAAGCATTCTTTAGATTTATTATTCTTCGAGTTTTTAAAAATTATGATGTGGTTTAACCCAATGATTTTTATGTATCAGAAAAGAATAACGTTAGTACACGAATATATTTCTGACGAAGTAGCCGCAAAATCAGAAACAAAAGAAATTTATATCAACAATTTGCTATCCAACTTTTTTCAGGTTGAAAACATTGCGTTTGTCAATCAATTTTATAAACAAACATTTATTAAAAAAAGAATTATTATGATGAAAAAGACACAATCAAAAAAAATGAATCAGTTAAAGTATTTAGTTTTAATTCCGGTTTTAGCAAGTATGCTTTTTTATACTTCGTGTTCTGAATCAACAACAAGTGAAGTTTTAGTTAAAAAGCAAATAGAAACATTGTTTAGGCTTAAAGATGGTAAATTAGTTGGTAAAGAAGGAGATAAAGAAACGTATTTAGATTCATACATTGGATTAGAAAGCCCTTTAAATGCTATTGAAATATCAATTGATGATTTATCTAAAGAAGAAATGCAAGAATTTGTAGAAATAGATGCTAAGTTTAAAGAAAGACTTAATGAAAAATCTAAATTTTCAAAAATTTGGAGTTTTAAATTCTATAAAATGCCAAATGGTAGAAATGCATCAGCAATGATTTTTAATATTGATAAATATAGAGAAAAAGTAAAAACAAAAAATGATAACACTACAACAGAAACAGAAGAAGTTTCTTTTATGTCAATAGACAAAGCACCAACTTTCCCTGGTTGTGAATCTGGAGATAAAGATTGTTTCTCTAAAATGGTGTATAAACATTTTTCAAGAGAATTTGATGCAGATTTACCAAACCAACTTGGTTTAGATGCTGGTAAAAAACGAGTTTTTATCGCTTTTAAAATCAATAAAGAAGGTAATGTTGTAGATGTAAAAGCAAGAGCACCTCACCCAAAAATTAAAACAGAAGTTCTTAAAGTGATGAACGCATTGCCAAAAATGATTCCTGGAGAGGATGAAGGTAAAAAGGTTGATGTGAAATATTCGATTCCGTTAACTCTTTTAGTTGAATAAAAATAAATTTCTATGAAAAAGAAAATTTTAATTTTATTGCTATTTGGAATTTTAAAAGTCGGGGAGCAAACCTCGGCTTTTTGTTTGTGAGTAAATGGACTGTAATAACCTAAATTTGGGTTTTTTTTTGGGGGTAAAAATTTTAGAATAGAAGTCATTAAAGTTTTGTAAATTCACTTAATAATAATTTTATTTAAGTCGTAAAAAAATGTTGCAAAAGTTTAGTGTTTTTATAGTTGTATTTTTATTCTTCAGTATTACTGTCCATTCTCAAAATAAAAAAGATGAAAAAGAAGTTTCTTTTATGATTATTGATGAAGTTCCTGTTTACCCTGGATGTAAAGGAAGTAAACAAGAATTAAAGAATTGCTTTAGTAATAGTATTCAAAGATTATTTATTGAAAACTTTAACTCAGATCTACCAAATCAACTGCTTCTTAAAGAAGGAAAGCATAGAATTTTCATAGGTTTTAAAATTACTGCTTCTGGAGATGTAGTAAATGTTGTTGTAAGAGCTCCGCATCCAAAATTAAAAGAGGAAGTAAAGAGAGTTATGAATTTATCACCAAGAATGATTGCTGGTAAAGTAAAGGGAGAAAATGTTGCCGTAAAATATTCAATACCATTTACTATTTTAGTAGAAGAAACTAAAGCTCAAAAAAAAGCTAGAAAGAAAAAAGAAAGAATGGACAAAAAAAACAAAAACTAATCTTTTAATTTATTATTTTCACATATTATTAGGTTCTCATGTTTCTACGAGTTTTTTCTTTTTTATTAATCATATTTTTTATCACTTCGTGTGATAAAATTTCTTTTTCAAAAAACAAGAATGTTCAAGTATTAGATACTATTGTAGATTATTCTTCTGTAGATACTTTTCCTTCTTTTAAAGTTTGCGATTCTATTATTGATAAAACAATGAAATCAGATTGTTTTAGAGCAACCATTCATCAAAAAATAGGAGCAGAGTTACAGCAACATACATTTGTCATAAAAGATTCTGTAGACGAAATTATTTATGTTGATTTAATTATAAATTCTCAAGGCGTTTTTACTCTAGATACTATTCAATCTTCAGATAGTATAAAAAAAATATTGCCTCAATTAGATAGTTTACTTAGAGTAAGTGTTCAAAATTTACCTAAAATTCATGCAGCAAACAAAAGAGGAATTCCTGTCACTATAAAATATAGTTTACCAATTCGTATTAAGTTATAAGAAGTGTTCATCTAATTTTTTCTGATATTCTTATTATGTAATTCTCTAAAATGAAAAAACTCATTTTAGATTCCTATAATTATAGAAATCTAAAATGAGTTTTTATAAATTGTTATAAACGAATCTTATTCTAAATTAAATTAAGACTGTTTTAATTACAGTTTTAAACTATTCTGTTGGGTTTAACATTGCCCAAAGTTTATCTTTTAATTCTTGTAAACCTTGTTGAGCCACAGACGAAATAAATAAAGCTTCAACACCTTCTGGTAATTCAGCTTTAATTTCTGCTTCTAGTTCTTCGTCTAGCATATCTGTTTTAGTAATCGCTAGTAATCTGTCTTTATCTAATAACTCAGGATTGTGCTTTTTAAGCTCATTTAAAAGAATATCATATTCTTTATTAATGTCATCACTATCTGCCGGAATCATAAACAACAAAGCAGAGTTACGCTCAATATGACGTAAAAAACGATGTCCTAATCCTTTTCCTTCTGCAGCACCTTCTATAATTCCAGGAATATCTGCAATTACAAATGTTTTGTGATTTCTGTGTTCTACAATTCCTAAGTTAGGTTTTAATGTTGTAAAAGCATAATCTGCAATTTTTGGTTTTGCAGCTGTTAAAACAGATAATAAAGTAGATTTTCCTGCATTAGGAAAACCAACTAAACCAACATCAGCTAATAACTTTAATTCCATTCTAAACCAACCATCAAAACCATCCATTCCTGGTTGTGCGTATCTTGGTGTTTGATTTGTAGAAGATTTAAAGTTCCAGTTTCCAAGTCCACCTTTTCCACCTCTTAATAAAACAACTTCTTTTTGATCTTCAGTTATTTCTACAATTACTTCATCAGTATCTGCATCTTTTATAATTGTACCTAGAGGAACATCAATAAAAATATCTTGTGCGTCAGCACCAGAACTTCTACTTGCACTTCCACCACCCCCACTTTCTGCTCTAAAGTGACGTTTAAATTTTAGGTGAAATAATGTCCACATATTTTTATCTCCACGTAAAATAATGTGTCCTCCACGTCCTCCATCTCCACCATCAGGTCCACCTTTGGTAATATACTTTTCTCTATGTAAATGCATAGAACCTTGTCCGCCTTTTCCAGAAGAAGCGTATATTTTTATGTAATCGACAAAATTTCCTTCAGTCATAATTGTTGTTTCTTTCATTCCTACAAATGCAGGAATCTTATTAATTTGTATCTCAATTTTTCAATTGAGATTCCTGTCTTTACAGGAAAGACAAACTGTTATAAAGTATTAAATACTTCAGAAATTCGTTGTGTAATTTCTTTAATAGAGCCTACACCATTAACTCCGTAGTATTTATCTTGTTCGTCAAAATAATCTTTTAAAATGGCAGTTTTTGTATTGTACTCATTAAAGCGATTTCTAATCTTTCCTTCATCAGTATCATCTGCTCTACCACTTGTTTTTCCTCTCTCTAATAAACGAGTTACTAAGATATCTTCAGAAACTTCTAAAGCTACCATTCCGTTTATTTGTTCTCCTTTTTCAGCTAAGAAAGCATCTAATGCTTCTGCTTGAGATTGTGTTCTTGGAAAACCATCAAAAATAAAACCTTTAGCATCTGCATTTTTCTCTACTTCTGCTTTAAGCATATTAATTGTTACTTCATCCGGAACTAAATCTCCTTCATCCATGTATTTTTTAGCTAATAAACCTAATTCAGTCTGGTTTTTGATGTTAAAACGAAACACATCTCCTGTAGAAATATGTACTAAGTTGTACATGTCTTTTAAGAATTCTGCTTGTGTTCCTTTTCCTGCTCCAGGAGGGCCAAATAATACTATGTTTTTCATTTTCGGTGGTGTTGATAGTTGATAAATTGCTGGGTAATTTCTACCTATACCATTGTAATCTAATCCGTAACCAACAATAAACTTATCTTCAATTCCTTTTCCGATATAATCTATTGGCAATTCTTTTTTAAAGACATCAGGTTTAAAAAATAACGTCGCAACTTTTAGTTGTTTTAATTTCTTGTCTCTAAAGATATTATAAATTTCTTGAAGCGTATTCCCTGTATCAATAATATCTTCTAATATAATAACAGTTCTTCCTGTTAAATCTTCATTAATACCAACTAATTGTTTAACATTTTCCGTTGAAGATGTACCATTATAAGAAGCTAATTTTACAAATGAAACTTCGCAGTCTCCATTAAATTCTCTTATAAAATCTGCAGCAAAAAGAAAACACCCATTTAAAATTCCTACAAAAATGGGAATCTCACCTTTTGGTAAATCTGCTTTTACTTGAATTGCTAATCGTTTTACAATTTTTGCGATTTCTTCCTCATTAATATAAGGTTTAAAGTATAAATCTTGAAGTTTTATTATGCTCATTAGAATGTAAATATAATTTCTGTTTGTTTAATGAAAAAACCGTTTTCTTGTGCTTAACTTGTTTAAGTGTCACATAAGAAAACGGATTTTTATTTATGTTTAAAGAATTTTATTTATTCTTTTCTTCCTTTTTAGAAGTGTCAAACATTATTGGTGTTGCCACAAATAATGAAGAATATGTACCTACTGCTACACCTACAATTAGAGCGAACATAAATCCTTTAATAGAATCTCCACCGAATAAGAAGATAATCACCATTACTAATAATGTTGTTAATGAAGTATTTATTGTTCTTCCTAAAGTAGAACTTAAAGCGCTGTCTACAACTTTGCTATATTTCCAATCTTTATGAGTGTCAGTAAATTCTCTAATTCTATCAAATATTACCACAGTATCATTCAGAGAGTAACCAACTACTGTTAGTATTGCTGCAATAAAGGATTGTCCTATTTCCATATCGAAAGGCATAAAGCTATATGTAATTGAGAATACACCTAATACAATTAATACATCATGGAAAACTGCAACTACAGCTCCAATAGAGAAAGATACTTTTCTAAAACGTAATAAGATGTATAAGAATACTACAAGTAACGAACCAAAAACAGCATATAATGCTGATGTTTTAATATCATCTGCAATAGAAGGTTCTACTTTAATAGAACTCATTACACCTGCACCTTGCTTTTCGAAACCTGGTTTAAAGTTCTCATAAGTAGTATCTCCTAAATATGCTTTTAATCCTGTAAATAAAGCTTGTTGAACTTGATCATCTACCTCTTGACCTTCTTCATCAATTTTAAAAACAGTTGTAATTTTTAATTGATGATCAGAACCATACGTTTTTACTTCTGGAGATGTTCCAAAAGCATCTTTTAATGTTCCTGCAACATCAGTAGCACTTACTGGTTGGTCAAAACGAACAACGTAAGAACGACCTCCTTTAAAATCTACACCTTGTTTTAATCCGATAGAGAATATTGAAACAATACCTGCAATAATTATGGTACCAGAAACGATGTAAGCAATTTTTCTTTTTCTTAAGAATTCCATATTAATGTTTTGGAACCATCCTTTAGAAACAGAAGTGTTAAATGTTAATTGAGAACCTTTGTTAACTGCTCTGTCAATTAAGATACGTGTTATAAATACAGCTGTAAATAATGAAGTAGCAATACCAATCATTAATGTTAATGCAAAACCTTTAATTGGTCCTGTACCAAAAACATATAATATAATACCTGTTAATAAAGTAGTAATGTTTGCATCAATAATTGCAGATAAAGCTCCTTTAATAGAGAATCCTTCATCAACAGACTGACTTAAACCTTTCTTCTTAAATAATCCTTCTTTAATTCTTTCAAAGATAATTACGTTTGCATCAACAGACATACCTATTGTTAAGATAATACCAGCAATACCAGGTAATGTTAATACAGCTCCAAAAGAAGCTAATATACCGAAGATAAATAAGATGTTTACTACTAATGCAACATCAGCATATACACCTGCTTTACCATAGTATAAGATCATCCAAAGTAAAACTAATAAAATAGCTAATCCAAAAGAGATAAAACTTGCATCAATTGCTTCTTGACCTAATGAAGGTCCAACAATTTGTGCTTGAATCATTCTTGCTGCAGCTGGTAATTTACCTGCTTTTAATACAGTAGCAATATCTTCTGCTTCTTCAATTGTCATACTTCCACCAGAAATAGAAGTTCTACCACCAGTAATAGGAGTATTAACAGAAGGTGCAGTATAAACATAGTTATCTAAAACTACAGCTACGAATTTACCTTGATTGTCAGTAGTCATTTTAGCCCATTGTTTAGTACCTGAACTATTCATAGTCATACTAACTTCTGGCTTATTTAATTGATCAAAAACTTGAGAAGCATCTAAAATAACATCACCTTCAATAGTTGCATTACCTTTTCTACTTCCTTTAATAGCATATAAACCAATTAACTCAGTTCCGTCTGTACTTTTATTCGCTTTATAATCCCATAAGAATTTAACATATCTTAATTCGTTAGGTAATAAAGCTCTAACTTCTTTTCTGTTTAATAAATCATTAACAGTAGCAGTATCTATAACTTTAGCTTGTGCAACTAAAGAACTCATTTGTTGTTGAGATTGCGCTACATTAGGAAATAAATATGTAAAAAGGTTCTTTTGATTTACGCTTGTAGAATCTTTAGTTTCACCTAATAAATCATCAATATCATCTTTCTTAGTAGAATCTATTACTTTTTCTATAACAGAAGTATCTTTTAATAATTCAGCAATTTTAGTATTTGCAGTAAAAAAGAAATTTTGAATTTCTGCATTTGTATACACTTCCCAAAATTGTAATTCAGCTTTACTCGTAATTAACTTTGTAACACGCTCAATATCTTTTGCACCTGGTAATTCAATTTGAATTCTACCAGAGTTTCCAATTCTTTGAATTTTTGGAGAAGAAACTCCAAATTTATCAATTCTACTTCTTAAAACTTCTAGGGTAGTAATAATAGAACTGTTAATTTCTTCTTGTAAAGTTTCTTTAACAGTGGCGTTATCTTCATTGAAAGTTATTTTTTCACTTAAAGCTTTAGTTCCAAAAATAGAAGGATCACTTAATTTAGTTGTTCCTGCAATGTTTTCAAATTCTTCAAAGAATAAATCTAAATAATTTGCATTATCGTCTTTCTGTGCTTCATCAGCGGCAGCTAATGCTTGGTTGAAAACAACATTCTTAGAATCGTTCGTTAAGCTTTTTAAAACTTCTTTTACAGAAACCTGTAAAATTGCATTAATACCACCTTTTAAATCTAGACCAAGATTCATCTCTTTTTCTCTAAGGTCTTCATAAGTGTATGTTGTAACACCTAAGTCAATAATTTCTTTGTTAGAAACGCTATCTAAGTATTTTCTTTCAAAAACAGCTTTCTTTCTTGCATCATTATCAGTTACTTTACTTTCTGCATAATTTACTGCATCATCTTCAACCTTGTTGGCTAAAAACGTAAATGATAATTGGTATAAACTCACTAATCCGAAAAGGATAGCGAATACTTTAATAAGTCCTTTGTTTTGCATGTTATTTATTTTATGTCGACTTTTTTTGTTAAAACGAGCAAATATATAGTATCTCGTAAAATCTGACAATTAATTCGGTTGATTGTTTTTTCTTATTATAAGTTTGAAACTCATAATATTAAAGTGATTATGAGTTAATGTAAAAGATTACATTTTTTAACTATAATAATTTTTGGGTCCTGCTCTAACTTCAGGTTCTTTGTGAGAAGTTCTATCCTTTGTAAAAGGACTGTTTTTGTTGACTTTATAAGTTGTTTTAAAAAGTTGATTTGCTTTGTATTGATCTAATTTTTTTACAAATGCATAATAATTATAATTTGTAAATCTATCAGAGTTATACTTAACGTCAAAAACGAATTTATAATCTGAATTTGAGATGTCAGTTTCGCTTGTTAACTCATGAATGTCAATATTGTAATTAGAAGAATTTTTGTTGTTTTCTTTATGATCAGAATCTTTATTTAAAACTAATTTATGCTGTTTTGTAAGCTCTTCTTTAATAGCATTAATGTCAAAAACACTGTAGTAGGAAATTTTTAAAGTACCGTTTCGTGTTTTTTTGATGTTAATGTTTGTAACACCAACATTCAATAGTTTTTCTTTTACTTCAGCAATTGTATTTTCAATATTTTTATTGTTGATTTTAGCGTCAACAAATTCTAAAACTATTTCTTGATTAGGTATAGAAACCTGCTCTTGAAACGCTCCAAAACAAATAAAGATTAATAATAAAGTACTAAAGTACCATTTTGCTTTCATTTGCCAAATATATAAAAAAGATTGCTTTGTCCTTTTGAAATTGTCGATCTTATTTATTTCTTTATTTTATCAATTTAATTATATAATCTGTAATTTTTTATTACAATTACTTTGTATTTTTGTGAAGTCTGAAAAATGATTGTATTTTTCTCTTTTTTTGATAAAACAACGACACGTAAAATATAAATATGACACATCTTACTGATATTGGAATTGCACAAGCCAAGACACTTCAACATATTAAAAATATTGCTAAAAAAATTAACGTAGATGAAGATGATTTAGAGATGTTTGGTAAGTACAAAGCAAAGCTTCCTTTGTCTTTAATTGATGATAAAAAAGTTGATGAGAACAATCTTGTTTTGGTAACAGCATTAACACCAACTCCTGCAGGAGAAGGTAAGACTACTGTTTCTATTGGTTTGTCTGAAGGTTTAAATAAAATAGGGAAACAAGCTTTAGTTGTTTTAAGAGAACCCTCTTTAGGTCCTGTTTTTGGAGTAAAAGGAGGAGCAGCAGGAGGAGGATATTCTCAAGTTGTACCAATGGAAGATATCAATTTGCATTTTACGGGTGATTTTAATGCTGTTGAAAAAGCAAATAATTTATTAGCTGCTTTAATTGATAATAATATTCAGAGCAAAACCAATAACTTAAATATCGATCCAAGAACGATTCTTTGGAAACGTGTCATTGATATGAACGATCGTGCTTTGCGAGATATTACTATTGGTTTAGGAGGAACAACAAATGGAATTCCAAGACAAGATGGTTTTAATATTACACCTGCGTCAGAAGTAATGGCAATTCTTTGTATGGCCTCAGATTTAGAAAATTTAAAGAAACGTTTAGGTGATATTTTTATAGGTTTTACTTTTGATAAAAAACCTGTTTTTGCTCGTGATTTAAAAGCAGAAAATGCAATGACTATTTTGCTGAAAGAAGCTATAAAACCAAATTTAGTACAAACTCTTGAAGAAAACCCTGCAATTATTCATGGAGGGCCGTTTGCAAATATTGCCCAAGGAACAAATACAATTATCGCTACTAAAATGGGATTGTCTTTATCTAATTATGTAGTTACTGAGGCCGGTTTTGGTGCAGATTTAGGTGCTGAGAAATTTTTAAATATCAAGTCTACTTTTGCAAAATTGAATCCTAAATGTGTTGTTTTAGTCGCTACGATTAGAGCTCTACGTCATCATGGAGGTGTAAAATCAGAAGATTATAATATTCCTGACTTAGAAAAAGTAAAAGACGGATTTAAAAACTTAGAGAAACATATAGAAAATATTAGAAAATTTAATATTGAACCCGTTGTAGCAATCAATGCTTTTACTTCAGATTCTGAAGAAGAAATTAATTTTGTAATTGAAAAATGTGCAAGTTTAGGAGTTGATGCTGTTTTGTCTGAAGGTTGGGCGAAAGGAGGAGAGGGAGCTAAAGAATTGGCAAAGGCAGTTGTAAATGTTGTAGAAAATAAAGCGACTCAGTACAAACCTTTGTATGATTGGAAATCTCCGATAAAAGATAAAATAGAAATTATTGCGAAAGAGATTTATGGAGCAGTAAAAGTAGAGTATAGTAAAAGGGCGCAATTAAACTTAAGGCGAATAGATCGATTAGGTTTTAATGACTTTGCAATTTGTATGGCGAAAACACAAAGATCTTTTTCTGATAATGCTTCTTTGATAGGGAGACCAGAAGGATTTACAGTAACAGTTAGGGAAATAGAAATAGCCGCAGGAGCACAATTTATAATTCCTGTTTTAGGTAAAATGATGCGAATGCCTGGGTTGCCAGCAATTCCTGCGTCAGAAAATATGACGATTGATAATAATGGTGTTATTTCTGGATTGTCATAGAATTTAGTAGATCTCACAGATTTTAAGAACCTGTGAGGTCTTTAAAGTTAAGTTATTTTAACCGCCATTCTTTTCCATTTCTATCGTCGAAACCAATAATTCCTTCATTGACATCAAAATAGATGTAATTTAAAGTTGGTAAAGGCCAATTATCACTAATTGCTTCTGTTTTTGTTAAATCAATTTTATTAGCTTTATAATATTTTTTATTATTAAAACTCATTTGAAAGGTGTTCTTATAATCAATTAAAGCCCATTGATTTCTATTGTTAAATGGTCCATAGCGTCCAATATTAGTAATTAGACGAGATTCTTCTGAAATAACTCTAGGCTTTCCATTTCTGCCATCATTAAACTCTTTTGGCCCTCTATTTGTACTAATCTGGATACTCTTACGAATATTAATTTCATCAATATCAAAAAAAGTGGACTTTAAATGAACTGTTTGTTCATCAAAATAAAAATATTTTGTTGAATAACCACCTACCCAAGAACCAGTTGTATGTAACTGTTTTTCTGACTCACTTTTTACAGCATCAAAATATAATTCTTCATTGTCTTGATTTACAAAAGTTAGTCTTGAATTCAATTCAGGAAGATTTAAAAGATTTGGAGTGTCTTCATTTTGAAATTGAAAATAGGGTAGATGGGGATAAAGCTCAACTTCTGAACAATTTATTAAAAGTAAGCCTGTAAAAATTACTAAAATTGAATTAATTGTTTTCATAACAAAAGGGTTTTTATCAAAATTAGTATTAATTAAAAAAATAAGTGTCCAGAATTTCCTTATTTGAGAAATTCTGGACACATTTATGAAATTCTAGACTTATCTTAAATAAAAAAACAGTATTTTATTCATTTTTTAAAATGAGTGTAATACTTATTCTTATTTCAGAATAAGAAACTTCTTCATTTAGTTTATCGTAAATGGGTTTTAATTCTATTTTTCTACCTAAAGTATTAAAAGCCTCACGAACTTTATTTATGGTTTCTGTACTAATATATTGTTCTAAGTCTACTTTTTTTCCTTCAGAATATAATTGTGATAAATGTGAAAAAATAGTAGTAATAGATAAGTTTCTTTTTTCTGCTATTTCTGTTGGATTTAATCCTTCTTTGTATAATTCAAATGTGGTTACTGTTGTTGCAATTTTTCTTGGTTTCGAAACGCTTTTGAATTTTCTAATAACATTCATAAACTCTTCACCATACTTTTCCATTTTGTTCATTCCGACTCCTGAAATTGCTAAAAATTGATTTTCGGTTGTTGGAAGTTCACTTGCCATTAATCTTAAAGTCTTGTCATTAAAAATAATGTAAGCAGGCATTTTCTCTTCTTTAGAGATTGCGTATCTAATTTTTTTGAGTTCTGTAAATAAGTCTTTATTTATATCGCCTCCAGTTGTTGTTTTTGCTGTTTTTTGTTGCTTCTTTTTATCAGTAGGGCTTGTAGGAGTTGTCAATCGTATTGTTTTATCACCTTTTAAAACTTCCCAACCAATGGGTGTTATTTTTAAGGCAGAACTTTCAGCGTACATAATTTCTATGAGTCCTTGATTAGCCATTTGAATTACGTAATCTCTCCAGTCAAAAAAGGAAACATCTTTTCCTATTCCATACGTTTTTAGTGTAAAATACTGTTTTGAGTGAATATCTGCATTATTACTTCCTCTAAGTACGTTAATCAACATTGTAATTCCGTCTTTTTCTCCCATTCTAACAATACCAGAAAGTGCTTTTTGTGTTAAAATTGTTCCTTCAAAATCTTTAGGAGGGTTTTCGCAAACATCGCAATTACCACAATTTTCAGTAAGGTGTTCTCCAAAATAAGATAAAAGTATTTTTCTTCTGCACGATTTAGCTTCTGCAAATTGAAGCATTCTATTCAACTTTTCTTTTTGCATATCAGAATTTGCGCCATCATCTGCAAATTGGCTATACAAAACAAAATCTCTCATATTATAGTAGAGTATGGTTTCTGATGGTAATCCATCTCTTCCTGCTCTTCCTATTTCTTGATAATAGCCTTCTAGGTTTTTTGGTAAATTATAATGAATTACAAAACGAACATTCGATTTATCAATTCCCATTCCAAAAGCAATAGTAGCAACAATTATTTTTGTATCGTCATTTATAAAATCGGTTTGAGTTTCTTCTCTTTCTTCATGATTCATTCCTGCGTGATAAAAAGCTACAGAATGTCCTTCTCCTTTTAAATGATTTGCTACTTCTTCTGTGTTTTTTCTACTCAAACAATAGATAATACCACTTTCGTTTTTTCTACGTTCTATAAAATTGCTGATTTCTTGTAGTTTTCTCTTTTTCTGAACTTGTCCTCGTACTTCTATGCTTAAGTTTTTTCTATCAAAAGAAGAGATGAATAATTTAGAGTTGCTTAAACCTAATTGTTCTTCAATATCTTTTCTAGCAGATTTATCCGCTGTAGCGGTTAATGCCATAAAAGGTACTTGTGATAATGATCTTCTAAATACTTTTAATTGTGTGTATTCTGGTCTAAAATCATGTCCCCACATACTTACACAGTGTGCTTCATCAATAGCGACTAGTTTTATATTTAATTGTCTAAGCCAAGTATTACTTACGGATATTAATTTTTCTGGGGATAAATACAATAATTGTAAATCGCCATTAATTGCTTTTGTGATTACTTCGTTTTCTTCTTCTGTAGAGATAGAACTGTTAAAAAAATCGGCTTTAATTCCGTTTGCTTTTAACGCTTGAACTTGGTCTTTCATTAATGAAATAAGCGGAGAAACTACAATTGTAATTCCTTCAAAAATTAATGCAGGAATTTGGAAACACATAGATTTTCCACCACCAGTTGGCATTAATACAAAACTATCTTTTCCGTCTATTGTTCTATCGATAATTTCCTCTTGTAGCGGACGAAAGTTATCATAACCGAATACGTTTTTTAAAACAGTATGTGTTTGTTTCATCATTTTTCTTTAGCAATTAAGAAACAAAACTACATATTGAAACCTAGAATTGCTTTTATAATTTGAAAATATTTTACAAAAAAAAATCCAACTCATTCCGAATTTTCGGAAAAGTTGGACTTTTACTATTTACTAATACCTAAAAACTAGATACTAATTTTTATAATTCTAACAATCCATTAGTAGCTTTTACACCAGTAGCAGATTCAGTTAATTTAGCTTTTTCAGCATCAGTTAAAGAAATCTCAACAATTTTCTCAATTCCGTTAGCACCTAAAACACAAGGTACACCGATTGATAAATCAGATAAACCAAATTCACCTTCTAATAAAGCAGAACAAGGGAAGATTTTTTTAGTATCACAAGCAATTGCTTGCACCATTGCAGATACAGCAGCTCCAGGAGCATACCATGCAGATGTTCCTAATAATCCAGTTAATGTAGCTCCACCAACTTTAGTATCTTGAACAACTTGATCCATTCTTTCAGCTGATAAAAATTCAGAAACTTTTACTGAGTTTCTTGCAGCTTTATCAATTAATGGAACCATTCCTTTATCAGAGTGACCTCCAATAACCATTCCATCAACGTCAGAAATAGGCGCACCTAAAGCTTCAGCTAATCTGTATTTAAAACGTGCAGAATCTAAAGCTCCACCCATTCCAATAATTTTGTTTTTTGGTAAACTTGTTGTCTTATGAACTAAATAAGTCATAGTATCCATAGGATTAGAAACAACAATAATAATTGTGTTTGGCGAATGCTCTATTAGATTAGAAGAAACAGTTTTAACGATTCCTGCATTAATTCCAATTAACTCTTCACGAGTCATTCCTGGTTTTCTTGGAATCCCAGAAGTAATTACACAAACATCAGAACCTGCTGTTTTAGAATAATCATTTGTGCTTCCAGAGATTTTAGTGTCAAATCCATTTAAAGAAGCAGTTTGCATTAAATCCATTGCTTTACCTTCAGCAAAACCTTCTTTAATGTCTAAGATAACAACTTCGGATGCAAAGTCTTTAATTGCAATGTATTCTGCACAACTTGCACCTACTGCACCAGCTCCTACTACTGTAACTTTCATATTTATTATTTTTAAGATTTATAATCAAATTTATTTGTAACAAAAGTACAAAAATAAGAGAAGATTTTGGTTCTATACAACAAAAAAAAGACATCTAAACGAGATGTCTTTTTTTGTTGTATTTTAAGGTTAATTATCTAATACTAAAAGCAACTCCTGCTGAGAAAGTATTGTATTCTTGAATAGCATAACTACCAAATATTTTAAAGAAACCTAAACTTAATCTAGCTCCTAGAGTAGTTGTAAATCCACTAGAATCAAAATCTAAATTAGAAGGAACACTTAAGCTTTTTGTTATTGTTGGTTGTAAAGGATTGCCAGTTTGGTATTCACCAACAAAAGTACCAGACATTGCATAGCTTGCGCTACCGCTATTGTAACCAATACCTCCGTAAAGATTTATAATAGGGAAATTTAATGAAGCTATTGCTTGAACTGTAAATGCTTTTAAATTAAATTCTGTTAAAGCGTTTTTAACTTGAATTTCACCTGTAGGTTGATCTGCAATACCGTAATTAACATCCATTGTAGTGTAGGCAGCTAAAAGAGAAACGTGTAAAGGTGTTTTTTCCATTGGTCCAAACCAATCTGTAATTTCTTTTTTAATTCCTAAACCTAACATTTTTACTGATCCATCATCTTCTCCGATGTTAGTTTTTGGTACAAATCTTAGCATTCCTTCAAGTTTCCAAGGTAAACCAATGCTTAGTTGAACAATAGGAGCAGGTATAGCTTTTGCTGGTAAATCCTCTAAAACTCCACCAGGTGAATCAAAATTTGCTGATACATTATTCCCGTCAATAGTTGTTTTAACGGTCATCGTCGTTGTGTTGCTGGGGCCTGCAAATGTTGATGCAGTAGTAGAGGTAGAGGTTACAGAAGAGTTGTTTCCTAATACAGCAGAAATGTTAAATAATTCTTTTTCAGTAGGAATCATTGCTCCACTTAAACCTATTGCTAAGTCAAAACCAAAAGGTTTGTGAACTTTTGCTGTATGATACCATCCATTGTTCATTGCGTTTATAAAGCCTTCCATTCCTGGGGCAAAATAAGCTTGCATCAGTTTTTTAGAATCAGCAGCATCAGCTAATAAGATAGCTTCAAAACCTTCTTGAGCTTTTACGTTAAAGGTTAAGGTGAATACACCTATAAAAATTAAAATACATTTTTTCATTTGTAGTAGTTTTGGTTAATAATTGGTTGTAGTTTGGGGTTTTATATAAGCTAATATATAAAAATATGTTAAAGTATTGTGAAATTAGTTGTTGTTTTGTTAGGGAAACAGGTAAAAACCCTTGTTTTTAGTGAATAAAAAACCCCAACAAAATGTTGAGGTTTAGTATTTTGTTAAAATAAATATTAATGTTTAAGCATCAATATTTGCGTATTTTGCATTTTTTTCAATGAATTCTCTACGTGGTGGAACTTCATCTCCCATTAACATAGAAAAAACTCTATCTGCTTCAGTAGCATTATCAATAATAACTTTTCTAAGTGTTCTAAATTCAGGGTTCATAGTTGTATCCCATAATTGATCTGCGTTCATCTCACCAAGACCTTTGTAGCGTTGAATAGCTACATTTCCACCTAGTTTTTGAGCAATTAAATCACGTTGATTGTCATCCCAAGCATATTCTCTTTTTTGACCTTTCTTAACTAAGTATAAAGGTGGAGTTGCAATGTAAATATAACCTTGCTCTACCATTTCTCTCATATATCTAAAGAAGAATGTTAATATTAAGGTAGCAATATGCGAACCATCTACATCGGCATCACACATAATAACTACTTTATGGTATCTTACTTTAGATAAATTTAAAGCTCTTGGGTCTTCTTCTGTACCAATAGAAACACCTAAAGCAGTAAACATATTTTTGATCTCTTCGTTTTCAAAAACCTTATGTTGCATTGCTTTTTCAACATTCAAAATTTTCCCACGAAGTGGTAAAATTGCTTGAAAATTTCTATCTCTACCTTGTTTTGCTGTTCCACCTGCAGAATCTCCCTCAACTAAGAAAATTTCACATTGAGCTGGATCAGTTTCTGAACAGTCAGATAATTTACCAGGTAAACCACCAATAGACATTACTGTTTTACGTTGCACCATTTCTCTGGCTTTACGTGCTGCATGTCTTGCTGTTGCTGCTAAAATTACTTTTTGAACAATTATTTTAGCGTCATTAGGATTTTCCTCTAAATAATTAGTTAACATTTCAGAAACTGATTGCGATACTGCAGCAGAAACTTCTCTATTTCCTAATTTTGTTTTTGTTTGTCCTTCAAATTGTGGTTCTGCAACTTTTACAGAAACGATTGCTGTTAATCCTTCACGGAAATCATCACCAGCAATATCAAATTTCACGTTTTTCAATAAACCAGATTCATCAGCATACTTTTTTAAAGTTCCTGTTAAACCACGTCTAAATCCAGATAAATGTGTTCCTCCTTCATGCGTGTTAATGTTATTTACATAAGAATGTAAATTTTCTGCGTAAGAAGTATTATAAACCATGGCAACTTCAACGGGAATTCCGTTTTTCTCACCTTCCATAGAAATTACTTGAGAAGTTAATTGCTCACGAGTAGAATCTAAATATTTTATAAATTCTGGTAAACCTTCAGTACTATGAAAAATTTCAGAAATAAAGTTACCTTCATCATCTGTTTCACGTTTATCTGTTAAAGTAATTGTAATCCCTTTATTTAGGTACGATAACTCACGCATACGAGTTGCTAATGTCTCGTAATTAAATTCTGTAGTTTGTTTAAATATTGATTTGTCTGGTAAAAAAGTAACAATTGTACCTGTAAAGTCACTTTCTCCAATTGTTTTTACTGGATATAATGCTTTACCTTGAGAATATTCTTGTCTCCAAACTTTTCCTTCTTTATGAACTGTTGCTACTAAAAGATCTGAAAGTGCATTTACACAAGAAACTCCAACACCGTGTAAACCACCAGAAACTTTATAAGAATCTTTATCGAATTTACCACCGGCACCAATTTTTGTCATTACAACTTGTAATGCAGAAACGCCTTCTTTTTCGTGCATTCCAACAGGAATTCCACGACCATTATCTTTAGTTGTAACAGAATTGTCTTCGTTAATTGTAACATCAATTGTATCACAATAACCACCCATTGCTTCATCAATAGAGTTGTCTACAACTTCGTATACTAAATGGTGTAAACCACGTACACCAACATCTCCAATATACATAGATGGACGCATTCTAACATGCTCCATCCCTTCCAGTGCCTGAATACTGGAAGCATCATAATTGTTTTTTTTGTCTTCGCTCATTATATTGTATTGATTTTCTTTTTATGATAAATACTCGTTAAAGTATAGTCTATCAAATATAAATAAAAACACAGTATTAAGGCCTGTTTTGTTGATAAAACTCAAAATTGTTGATAAAACTAAAAACGCCTTAAATCGATTAAAAAACGCCTTCTGATCGATTTGAATGATTTTTTTATTGGTCTGAAAATGATTGTGTATTAAAACTTCTTATTCGTTTAATTTTGCTGGTTCTATTTTTTCTAAAAACAAGTAAAAACGACAATATTGTCTTTTGTTCCATAAAAAACAGACTTATATTTAAAGTGTTAAAATTAAATAAAGGAATATGATGTTTGTCACTTTTTTCGCACTTAAATCATCATAGTTTTGTGTCTTGTTTAATAATGTAAAAGAGAATGAAGTTAATAAAAAGTATTGTAAAAAAGTGTTTAGTAGTTATTGTTTTACTATCATCATTATTAGTAATTGGTCAAGAAAAAGAAAAATTTAAACCAACTATTAATTGGAATGTAACCGCTCAAATATGGATGCGACATTCAGAGTTAAATGAAGGTTCTTTGGTAAACAATGAGGCTACTAGTAGTTATTCTGATGTTTCTATAAGGCGGTTAAGGATTCCAGTAACATCTCAATTAACTCCAAAATTATTTTTCTATTCAATTTTAGGTGGAAACAATTATAATTTTAATTCTAAAAATTTTCAACTAAATGTATTGGATTTATATGTAGAGTATGCTTTTAATAAGTCATTTGAAGTTGGTGTTGGTAAATCTGGTTGGCAAGGTTTAAGTAGATGGAATCTTTGTTCTACTAAAACGCCAATGGGATTTGAATCTCCTCTTTTTTCTTTAACAACGGTTGGTAAAACAGATGATATTGGTCGTGTTTTAGGAGTTTGGGTAAAAGGACAAACAGGTAAATTAGATTATAGATTATCTTTAGGTACGCCAATTGCAGTTACTCAAATTCCTACAGGAAATGTAGATTTTGCTAATAATAGACCAAGAGTTAAAACTTCTTCTTATGTAAAGTATCAGTTTTTTGAAAATGAGTCTAATAAATCAGCATATAGTACAGGTACTTATTTACAAGCTAAAAAAGTATTTAATATTGGTGCAGGATTTCAATATCAAGAAAAAGCAATGAGTGATGGCGATGCATTATTAGCAGGAACCAATTTGTATGATATGAAACATTGGGCTGTAGATTCTTTCTTAAACTTACCTTTAAATAATGATGGAGCGATAACTGCTTATTTAGGATACTATGATTATAATTACGGAAAAGATTATATAAGAAATATTGGAGCTAACAATCCAGCAACTGGCGGAGGTTCTAGTTTTAATGGAGCTGGAGTTGCTTTTCCAATGATTGGTACAGGAACAACTTGGTATACTCAATTTGGTTATGCTTTTAAAAAATCTAACTTTTTAAATTGCCCAATGATTATTCAACCTAATATTGCAATTCAAACCTCTAATTGGGATGCTTTAAATGAACAAATGACGGTTTATAATTTTACTGTAAATTTTTTAATGAACGGTAATCATGGTAGAAAAATAAGTTTAGGATATCAACATCGACCAGTCTTTGATGCGGCAACGATTACTCAAAAAGAATACAAAGGAATGTTTGTTGTACAATATCAGATTTCTTTAAAGTAAATTAAACTCATTAGAAGCTAAAAGTATCATCATTTCAAATTTTATGCGTCCAGAATTTCTCTAAAAATGTGAAACTCTAGACGCATTTTATGATTTTTTACCATTCATTTTTGATGTAACAAATTCGCGTTAGGGATTGAAGCGGCATCCTTTTTGCTTTTTGCAAAAAGATATAGTGTAAAGCCCGACCTTTAGGGAACGCCCAAAAAATAATTTTAAAAGAGAAATTTATACTATATTTTATGATATTAATAATTAAATACTCTTATTTTGAAAATACTGTAAACTCTCGATAAAAACTTAAAAAAGAAGATTATAAACGACATTTTCTCTATATATTTGACATCAATAACATTACAATGATAAATAATAATAACAATCGTAATTTCAATAATCCTAATTGTTAGGGTAGGAAGGTTGTTGTTTAGAAATATATAAATAAAGCCTTCCAAATCGGAAGGTTTTTTTTTGATTAAAGAAATGCTTCTCGCTTTTTATTGCGAGATTTCAAATAAAGTGTCATTCTCACGAAAGTGGGAAACTAAAAATTGAAGAGATGAGTAAAATTATGACAGTGGACATATTGTCTAGTATTAAAGGAGCACAGCCATCAGAAGCCGTGAACAAATTGTTTGAGGTTATTAAAAATGCTAATAAAACAAATAATTCTTTTAATAATAATCATAATAATGCGGTGACGTTAGATGATTTAAGAGAAGATGTTGTTATTGATAGCCCACAAGCTGAAAAACAAATCATCATTGAAAATTTTCCAAAAGAAAAAAACGGTTATTTAGTAGTTTCTAAAGTGATAGAAGAATAATTATGGAATCGCAAATACATAAAATTCATCAGCAATTGGTGAACAAAGAAATTTCGTGTACAAAATTAGTGCAAGAAAGATTAGATTTATTAAAATCGAACACGCACAATACTGTCAATTCACTTTTAGATACTTTGGCATTAGAATTAGCTGCAAAAGTAGATGCTAAAATTGAAAACGGAGAAGAAATTGGTTTGTTAGAAGGAATTCCATTCGGAATTAAAGATGTGTACATGGTACAAGGAACTCTTACAACGGCAAGTTCAGATTTATTGAAACAATATAAATCGCCATATACAGCAACTGCAATTCAAAAATTATTTGATGCAGGCGCAATTCCTTTAGTAAAAGAAAATTGTGATTCTTTCGGTCACGGTTCTTCTTCTGAAAACACCATTTTCGGAGCCGTAAAAAATGCAATTAATCCTGAATTAGTTTCTGGAGGTTCAAGTGGAGGTTCTGCTGTAAATGTTGCAAAAGACTTTACAGTTTTTTCAATTGGAGGAGATACAGGAGGTTCTGTTCGTCAACCAGCAGGTTATAATAAAATCTACGGATTAAAACCTACTTATGGACGAATTTCAAGATTTGGATTAATGGCATACGCATCTTCTACAGATTGTGTTGGACCTATTGCAAAATCTATTGAAGATATTAGAATTGTTTTAAATGTGATGAGTGGGAAAGATATAAAAGATCAAACCACATATCAATCAGAAAAAATATCACAAGAAAATATTTTAAAGTCTGATGAAATAAAAACCATCGGATATTTTAAAAACTTCATCGAAAACGATGCTATTGATGCACAAGTAAAATCAGATTTCTTAGCATCGATAGAAAAAATAAAAGCCAAAGGTATTGAAGTAAAAGAATTAGATTTCTTTGAATCAGATACTTTAGTTTCTACTTATTACACATTAGCAATGGCAGAAACGGCATCAAATCTATCTAGATTAGATGGTACAAATTACGGTAACAGAATTGAAGGCGATAATTTAAAAGATACCTATTCAATTACACGTTCAGAAAATTTTTCTGAAGAAACAAAACGTAGAATTGTTGGTGGAAATCAAGTTTTATCACAAGGTTTTTCTGATGAGATATATTTAAAAGGATTGAACTTAAGAGATCAGATTTCTGAGAATTTTGAAAAAGATTTTAAAGAAGTTGATATTATTCTATCTCCTGTTACGCCAAATTCGCCACCAAAAATTGGCGATAGTTTAAAGGATCCTTTAGCAATGTATTTGTCAGATGCTTATACAGTTGGTTTTAGTTTAGGACAATTGCCAACAATAACTGTGCCTCAAGGAACTGAAACAGGTTTACAAATTACAGCAGCAAAAAATAATGACGAACTCGTTTTGAAGTTTGCTAACTTCTTAAAAGATACGATATAATGGAACTGGATAAACTAAATGAATTACTAAAAGCTAACGACTTAGAATTAGTAATAGGTATTGAAACGCACGTTCGATTAAATACAAAAACAAAGTTATTCTGTTCTTGTGCAAATCAAGAAATAGAGCAACCAAATCAAAATATATGTTCAGTTTGTACTGGACAAATGGGAGTTTTGCCTTCTATTAATAAAGAAGCAATTACAAAAGCTATTTATTTTGGAAAAGCAGTGAAATCTACTTTCTCTAACGAAGTGATTTCTTGGGATAGAAAGCATTATGAATATCCTGATAATCCAAAGAACATTCAAATTACACAGTTTCATAATCCTGTAATTCCAGACGGACAAGTTTCTTGTTATAGAAATGATGGAACACAATTTACAGTAAGTTTAACGCAAGTTCATATTGAAGAAGATGCTGCAAAATTAATGCACGAAAAGAAAGTTTCTTTAGTCGATTTTAATAAAGCAGGTGTTCCGTTAATCGAGATTGTTACAGATCCTTGTATTCGTAATATTGAAGATGCATCAACATATGCACAATACATTCAGCGTATTGTTCAAAATTTAAAAATATCTGAAGCGAATCTTGAAAAAGGTGAGTTTAAATCGGATGTTTCTGTGTCTCTTCGAAAAAAGCACACATATAATTTAAACCCAAGAACAGAAATTAAAAACTTGAATTCGTTTAAGTTTATGGTGGATGCTTTAAAGGAAGAAATAGAAAAGCAATTAAATTACTATATAGATCATAAAGAATTTAGACCAGACCAAACTACGGTTTTATGGGATGCAGATTTAAAGCAAACCAAAACAATGCGTAAAAAGGAATTTGAAGCAGATTATCGTTTTATTTCTGAACCAGATTTACCTTTTGTAAACATTAAAAAAGTTGTAGAAAGTATAGATGTAGATGTAAGTTCTTTACCTTTTGCTGTAGAATCTATTTTGATTAACGGAGGAGTTTTGCCTCAAGATGCTAAGTTTTTTACTGCAGATTCTTTACGTTCAGAAATTTTTGTTGCGATTAATAATGAAATTAATGATGCTTCTTTTGTTGCTAAAACATTGGTAAATAATATTGGTGCAGATGAATATAAGAACATCTATAATGTAGCTCAGTTAACAGAAATTTTTCAGTTATTTAAAGAAGATAAAATTACTTCAGTATTAGTTCAAAACGGAATAACATCATACTTAAGAGATAGAACTTTTGATTACAAAAAGTATTTTGATGATAATACTATTTCTGAAGACCAAATTAAAAATGCTGTATTAAAAGTAGTTGCAGAAAATGAAGCAACCGCAAATGATATTAAAGCAGGAAACCAAGGTAAAGCAGGTATTCTTGTTGGTAAAGTAATTGGTATTATTGGTAAAGGAGCTTCTGGTAAAGTTATTAGACAAGAAATATTAAATGCTTGTTCTGGTGATGCTAAAACGACAAAGGTTGAAGTTGTAGGCGATTCATCAAAAGAAAATAGCGAACAACCAAAAGCTAAAGTAGAAGAGGAAACATTACCTGAAATTCCTATTGTTATAAAAGAGGAATACAGAACACATAAAATATCACAATTATCAGAAGATTCAATTAACGATGAGGTTACTTTATCAGGTTGGGTTTCTAGTGTGCGTGATCACGGAGAATTAATTTTTATTGATTTACGAGATTCAAGCAATCAAATTTTTCAAGTACGTTTAAGTAGAGAAACTTTTCCGAATTTAGATGAACTTGTAAAATTAAAATCAGAATCTGTTATTTCTGTTACAGGAATTGTTGTTCAAAGAAACGAAGATGATTATAATGCAGGTTTAAGAACTGGTAAATTAGAATTAGAAACTTCTAAACTTGAGATTTTAAACTTATCTAAAACGCTTCCTTTTGAAATAAAAAGAGCGATGAAAACGAATGAAGCTACTCGTTTTGAGTATAAGTTCTTAGATCATAGAAATGATGAGGTTCGTAAAGCAATTGTAAATCGTCATAAAGTAATTAAGTTACTACGTGATATTTTAGATGAAGAAGAGTTTTTAGAAATTGAAACTCCAATTTTAACTGCAGGTACAGATGAAGGAGCAAGAGAATTTATTGTTCCTACAAGAAAGCAAGCAGGTTCTTTTTATACACTTCCACAAGCGCCACAACAGTTTAAACAAATGTTAATGGTTGGTGGTTTTGAAAAGTATTTTCAAATTGCACGTTGTTTTAGAGATGAAGATTCTCGTGGAGATAGACAACCAGAATTCACACAATTAGATATTGAAATGGCGTACGCAAGTATGCAACAAATCATAGATTTAAACACTAAAATGTTTAATGAAGTGGTGAAAAAAATATACGGTAAAAAATGGATTTTACATCCTTTTTCAGTAATTACGTATAAAAAAGCGATGGATAAATATGGTTGCGATAGACCAGATTTACGTTATGGTTTACAAATGCAAGATATTACTGAGATTGTAAAAGACACAACATTCCAAGTTTTTAGCAAACCTATTGAAGAAGGCGGAATTGTAAAATGTATTAAAGTTTCTGCAAAAGAGCAAGGTAACAAACGAGCTTCTAAAGGGCAGATAGAAAACTTAACAGCCATTGCACAACAAAATGGTTTAGGTGGTTTGGCATATATTATTGTAAATGAAAATGATTTACAATCGCCAATTATTAAGTTTTTAGGAGAAGAAATTGCAGCTAATATCATAAAAGCTACAGATGCTCAAGTTGGTGATATTGTATTTTTCTCAGCAGCAGATTATGCAACAGCTAACAAAGCATTAGATGCCGTTCGTCAAGAAATGGGACGCATTTTTAAATTAATCAATCCTAAAGAATTAAGACCTGCTTGGGTTGTTGATTTCCCAATGTTTGAAAAAACAGATGAAGGAAGATGGACATTTACGCACAATCCTTTTTCTATGCCAGCAATCTACGATTTAGAGAAGCATATGAATGGAGAAGGAGAGGAGATAGGAACCATCATTGCCCAACAATACGATTTAATTTTAAATGGTTTTGAAATTGGTGGAGGTTCAGTTCGTGCACACAAAGCAGAAATTTTAGAAGCAACCTATAAAAATATGGGTTATGATAAAGAAGGAATGATGAAAAGTGTTGGTACGATGTATAAAGCATTTCAATACGGAGCACCACCTCACGGAGGAATTGCTTGGGGAGTAGATCGTTTAATGATGATTTTAGAAAAGAAAGCTTCTATTAGAGAAGTAATGGCTTTTCCAAAAACAGGTTCATCAGAAGATTTATTATTTAATGCACCTTCTATTTTGTCAGATAAAAAGGTTGAGGAGATGAATGTGAAAATTATGAGATAAAATGTTTAGAGAAAGTTTGCCTAATCAAAAATCTATGTTATATTTGAAATTCAATATGAAAAATAATACAAACAGTACTTGGTGGTGGAACTCTCTTAATCTATAAGTGAGAAGAAACCTATATGTATATAACATATCAAAAAAGGCTTATCTCACGATAAGCCTTTTTTTTTGATGATTTTTTCATCAAATTAATTAAAAAAGAATAGACAAATGTCCCCTCGAGCGCAGTCGAGAGGTTCTAAAAAAGTCTCGACTGCGCTCGACCAGACAAAAAGTAAAATGAAAAAATTACAGTTTAAAACAATATTTAAAACGAAAATGGCAGATACAGTTACTCCTGTAGGACTGTATTTACGTTTTAGAGACGCATACGCCAATACTTTATTGTTAGAAAGTTCAGATTATCATAGTAAAGAAGAAAGTTTCTCTTTTATTGCAATTGAGCCAATTGTTTCAATGAAAGTTGATGATTATCAGTTTTCGGTTTCTCATAAAGGAACACAAATTGATGAACAACCTATCAATAAAAACTTTTACGAGTTATTTGATAAATTTACAGACTCAATAGCATTAGATTGTCCTGCCGAATTAAAATCATTTAATGGTTTGTATGGGTACACAACGTTCGATTCTGTTCAATATTTTGAGAATATTCAATTTAAAAACAAGAAAGCACCATCTGCAATTCCAGAAATGCAATACAGTTTTTATCGTTTTATCATTGCCATCAATCATTTTAATGATGAAATGACGTTGATAGAAAATATTGAAGAAGGAACAGAGTCTCGTATTAAAGAAATTCAGACTATTATAGATGCACAAGCATTTAATACTCAGAAATTCGAAATTGTAGGCGAAGAAACTTCAAATACAACTGGCGAAGAATTTATAGATTATGTAAGAAAAGCAAAGTCACATTGTAAAAGAGGTGATGTTTTTCAACTCGTTTTATCACGCCAATTTCAACAAAAATTTAAAGGAGACGAGTTCAATGTGTATAGAGCGTTACGTTCAATAAATCCATCACCATATTTATTTTATTTCGATTACGGTTCTTTCAAATTAATGGGATCTTCACCAGAAGCACAAATTAAAATTTCTGCGGGTAAAGCAACTATTAATCCAATTGCTGGTACTTTTAGAAGAACTGGTGATATGGCAGAAGACCTTAAATTAGGTAAAAAATTATCCGAAGATAAAAAGGAAACTGCAGAACACGTAATGTTGGTAGATTTAGCGCGTAACGATTTAAGTAAACACGCCAATAATGTTACCGTTGAGGTATTTAAAGAAGTGCAGTATTTTAGTCACGTAATTCATTTAGTTTCTACGGTTAGAGGAGAAATTAAAGGAAATCCGATTGAAATTGTTGGAGACACTTTTCCTGCAGGAACTTTAAGTGGCGCACCAAAATACAAAGCAATGGAGCTGATTGACAAATATGAAAATCAAACTCGTGGCTTTTATGGTGGCGCAGTAGGAATTATCGGTTTAGATGGTTCTGTAAATTTGGCAATTGCCATTCGTTCTTTTGTCAGTAAAAACAACGTTTTGTATTCACAAGCAGGTGCAGGAATCGTTATTCATTCCGATGAAGAAAAGGAATTACAAGAAGTAAATAATAAATTAGCAGCGTTAAAGAAAGCGTTAATTTTGGCAGAAAATATTTAGGGCGTTTTAACAGGCTTTCCACTATATCTTTTTATTTTAAAAAAAAAATAAAAAGGATGCCGTTTCAATCCTTAACGCAAATTGAGAAATGAAGAAAATATTTACAATTAAAAATATACTTTTAGGAATATTATTTATTCTATTAGATTTAGTTGTTTATATAGTTATAGGATTGATAATAATGACATACGAAGATTTTTATGATAAAAATTTAGGACCATATTGGAGTTTAGAAAGTATGATTTTAACTCAAAAGTTAGCATATATTGGATTTTATGCTTGGTGGGTTTTAAATATTATTTTATTAATTTTTATTGGATATAAAATCTTTCAGAGATCAACAATTAAACAAATCCACGATTAAACGATTACACAACAAAAGAATATGAAAATATTAATATTAGATAATTACGATTCGTTCACTTATAACTTAGTTCATATGGTGGAAAAAATCACAGGAAATTTTCCAGCGGTTTTTAGAAATGACGAAATCAGTATTGCAGATGTAGGAAACTATGATATGATTATGTTGTCTCCAGGACCTGGAATTCCAGATGAAGCAGGAATCTTAAAAGATGTAATTAAAACCTACGCAGGAATAAAACCAATATTCGGAGTTTGTTTGGGTTTACAAGCAATTACAGAAGTTTTTGGAGGAAAAATCATCAATTTAGACGATGTTTTTCACGGAGTTGCTACAGAAATGAAAGTAACAGATACAAATGCGACTATATTTAAAGATGTTCCAGAAACATTTATGGCGGCACGTTACCATTCTTGGGCAGCAACAGACGAAGGTTTCCCAGAAGAAATACAAGTAACAGCAAGAGACGAAGATGGATTAATTCAGGCAATTGAACATAAAATATTTCCAATTTCTGCGGTTCAGTTTCATCCAGAATCTATTTTAACAGATGTTGGTGAGCAATTGGTTACTAATTTTATTAATAAGCATAACACAAGCCCATCCTAACCTTCCCAAAGGGAAGGAATTAGCAAGTTTGAGAAAAAAGAATAAAAAATAAAAGAAAGATATTAACACAAGAGTGTTTTTCCCCTTCGGGGAAATTAAAAGGGGCTTTTTTTATGAAACAGATATTAAACAAACTATATAATCACGAAAGATTGTCTAAATCTGAAGCAAAACAAATCTTAAAAGATATTGCTGCAGAAAAATACAATGATGCACATTTAGCATCATTTATGACTGTTTTTATGATGCGTCCAATTACTGCAGATGAACTTTCAGGATTTAGAGATGCGTTAAAAGAACTATCTATAAAAGTAGATTTATCAGATTATAATACTATCGATATTGTTGGAACTGGTGGCGATGGAAAAGATACATTCAATATATCAACCCTAACTTCTTTTATAGTTGCAGGAACAGGACAAAAAGTAGCAAAACACGGTAATTATTCTGTGTCTTCTCAGTCTGGTTCTTCAGATATGTTAGAAAGTTTTGGCTACAATTTTACGAATGATGAAAGTGTTTTAAGAGAACATTTAGAGAAAGCAAATATTTGCTTTTTACACGCTCCAAAATTTCATCCAGCAATGAAAGCTGTTAGTCCAACAAGAAAAGCGTTGGCATTAAAAACGTTCTTTAATATGTTAGGTCCTTTGGTAAACCCAAGTTCACCTAAAAACCATATGTTAGGAACTTTTAATTTAGAAATTGCACGTTTGTACAATTACATTTTACAAGAAGAAGATATCAATTATGGTATTATTCACGCGTTAGATGGTTATGATGAAATTTCATTAACAAGCGGATTTAAATTCTTTACGAAGAGCGGAGAACAAATTATAAATCCTGAAGATTTAGGACAAAAAAGAATTCAGCAATCAGAAATATTTGGAGGGAATTCAGTTGCTGATGCAGCAAAAATTTTCAAATCTATTTTAGAAGGACAAGGAACAGAAGCGCAAAACAATGTGGTATTAACAAATGCAGCTTTTGCTTTAACTATTGTTGATGAAACAAAACCTTTTGATGTTGCTTTTAACGAAGCAAAAGATTCACTTTTTGGATTGAAAGCAAAACAAACATTAGAAAAATTAGTAAGTCTTTAAAATGGCAAAAAAGAAAAAAAATATAATTTTGATTATTCCTGCTTTTCTAATAATGGGAGCAGCAGTAGGTATTCAAACACAAAGTATTTTGAAACAAACTGTAATTGGTTTGTTAATGGGAATTGTAATTTACTTTTTTCTAAAGTACAGAAATAAAAAGATAAACAATTAACAATTACGAATTCTTAATTACGAGTGATGAAAAAGGATAATATTATTCAAACTAAAAGCTATAATTTTGCAGTAAGAGTTGTTAAATTATATAAGCATTTATCACAAGAAAAAAAAGAGTTTGTATTAAGTAAACAATTGTTACGCTCAGGTACTTCAATAGGAGCAAATGTTGAAGAAGCAATTGGAGGGCAAAGTAGAAAAGATTTTTTTGCAAAATTAACAATAGCATACAAAGAAGCACGAGAATCTCATTATTGGATTCGTTTATTAAAAGATACTGATTATTTATCAGAGAAAGAATCAGAATCTTTAATTACAGATATTGAAGAAATTTTAAAAATTATCGGAAGTATTCAAAAAACAGTAAGAAGCACTAATTCGTAATTAATAATTTCGAATTCATAATTATTTATATGACAATTTTAGATAAAATAATCGCATTTAAAAAGAAGGAAATTGCTAAGATTAAAGCAGAAGTTCCTGTTCAAAAATTAGTACAAAGTCCTAGTTTTGGAAGAACAACTTTTTCATTAAAAAAATCTTTATTAGAAGTTGGTTCTACTGGGATTATCGCAGAATACAAGCGTCAATCACCTTCTAAAGGAATCATTAATGACACTGCAACTATTGCAGATGTTACTAATGGATATTTAGATGCAAATGTAGCAGCACAATCAATCTTGACAGACACTTCTTTTTTTGGAGGTACAATGGCAGATTTGATGGAAGCAAGAATCATCAATCAACAAAAACCAATTTTAAGAAAAGATTTTATTGTTGACGGTTTTCAAATTGTAGAAGCAAAAGCTATTGGAGCAGATGTAATTTTATTGATTGCTTCTTGTTTAACATCAACAGAATTAAAAAACTTCGGAAACTTAGCAGTAGATTTAGGAATGGAAGTTCTGTATGAAATTCATACACAAGAAGACTTGGATAAAATCAATGATTTAGACAATAAAATTATCGGAATCAATAATAGAAACCTGAATACTTTTGAAGTAGATTTAGAGAATTCTATTCAATTAGCAAATCAAATTCCTGATACTTGTTTAAAAGTTTCAGAAAGCGGAATTTCTGATCCAAAAATCATAACAGGATTAAAGGAATACGGTTTTCAAGGTTTCTTAATTGGAGAAAATTTTATGAAAACAGAGAATCCAGGAGAAGCTTGTCAAGAATTTATTAGTCAAATACGCTAAAAAAAAACGTGTAAACGTGTAATTGTTGAATTGTGTAACCCTAAGTAATAAAATTAGGGTTTTAGTAAGTACAATTACACGATTAAACATTTACACAATTAAACCATAAAAAGAATGAAACTCAAGGTTTGTGGAATGAAATATGTGGAAAATATCCAACAAGTTGCAGCATTGCAGCCTGATTATTTGGGTTTTATTTTCTATGAAAAATCAAAAAGAAATTTTGAAGGAATTATTCCAGAATTTTCAAATTCAATCAAAAAAACAGGTGTTTTTGTCAATGAATATATTGAGATTGTAATTTCTTTAGTTGAAGAATATCGATTAGATGCAATTCAATTACACGGAGATGAATCTGTGGAATATGTTACCGATTTAAAAAACCAGTTAACAGAAAGAAGAGCTTTGTTTATTGAAGAAAATAAGCAAATAAAGAAGAAAAAAAATCAACATTATATTTCTAAGAATGAAGTAGAGCTGATTAAAGTTTTCGGGATTAAAGATGAATTTAATTTTGATGTTTTAAAACCTTATTTAGAGGTTGTAGATTTCTTTTTGTTTGATACAAAAGGTAAAGAAAGAGGAGGGAATGGAACAAAATTCGATTGGTCTGTTTTAGAAAAATATCCTTTTGATACACCTTTCTTTTTAAGTGGAGGAATTGGATTAGAAGATGCTGAAGAAGTTAAAAAAATAATGAAATCTGATTTACCTATTTATGCATTAGACGTAAATAGTCAATTTGAAAGTAAGCCAGGAGTTAAGAAAATAGAAGATTTAAAAAATTTCAAAAAAGAAATTTTTGTGTAATTGTGTAACTGTTAAATTGTGTAAAGCAATGCACAAACTAACAATTACACGATTAAACGAATAAACAATTACACAACATAACAATATGAAATCAAAATTTCACCCAGACAAAAATGGATATTATGGACAATTTGGAGGAGCATTCATTCCAGAATTGTTATATCCTAACGTAAAGGAATTAGAAGATAATTATATTCAAATTTTAGAATCTGATGAGTTTCAGGAAGAATACAAATCTTTACTAAAAGATTATGTAGGTCGCCCAAGTCCATTGTATTTGGCAAAACGATTATCAGAAAAATATGGAGCACATATTTACTTAAAAAGAGAAGATTTAAATCATACAGGTGCACATAAAATAAACAATACAATTGGTCAAATACTTGTTGCACAAAAATTAGGAAAAACTAAAATTATTGCAGAAACAGGAGCAGGGCAACATGGAGTTGCAACCGCTACAGTCTGTGCTCTAATGGGGTTAGAATGTACTGTTTTTATGGGAGAAAAAGACATTGTTCGTCAAGCACCAAATGTTGCCAGAATGAAAATGTTAGGAGCAACAGTAATTCCTGCTTTAAGTGGGAGTAAAACATTAAAAGACGCTACAAATGAAGCGATACGTTATTGGATTCAGCATCCAGAAACATTTTATTTAATTGGTTCTGTTGTTGGTCCACATCCATATCCAGATATGGTTGCTCGTTTACAAGCTGTAATTTCAGAAGAAATAAAATGGCAGTTAAAAGAGAAAACTGGTAAAGAAAATCCTGATACAATAATTGCTTGTGTTGGTGGAGGTAGTAATGCTGCTGGAGCTTTTTATCATTATATGGATGATAAAGATGTTGAGCTAATTGCTGTTGAAGCTGGAGGTTTAGGAGTTGATTCGGGTGAAAGTGCTGCAACTTCTCAATTAGGAGAAGTAGGAATTATTCACGGAAGTAAAACTATTTTAATGCAAGATGAATATGGACAGATTATTGAACCTTATTCTATTTCTGCAGGTTTAGATTATCCAGGAGTTGGACCTTTACACGCTTATTTGTTCGATTCTAAAAGGGCTACTTTTATGAACGCAACTGATAAAGAAGCATTAACTGCTGCTTATGAGTTAACAAGAATTGAAGGAATTATTCCTGCTTTAGAAACTGCGCATGCATTGGCTGTTTTACCAAAAATAAAGTTTAAAAAAGGTCAAGTTGTTGTGGTGAATTTATCTGGTAGAGGAGATAAAGATTTAAGTACGTATATCAAACATTTAGAAGACTAGGTTATGAATTCAATCCAAGAATTATTTCAGAAAAAAGATAAAAATTTACTGTCAATATATTTTACTTGTGGATACCCGGAGTTAAATGATACTGTACAAGTAATTTCAGAATTAGAAAAAAGTGGTGTAGATTTTATTGAGGTTGGTTTGCCTTATTCTGATCCTTTAGCAGATGGACCAACAATACAAGATAGTAGTCAGAAAGCGTTAGAAAACGGAGTTAATTTAGACATTATTTTTGAGCAATTATTAGCAATTAAAGATACCAACAAAACTCCTTTAGTTTTAATGGGCTATTTAAATCAGATGCTAAAATATGGCGAAGATAAATTTTGTCAGAAAGTTGTTGATTGTGGAATTGATACATTAATCCTTCCTGATTTACCGATGGTTGAGTTTGAAAACCATTATAAAGACTTGTTTGAAAAATATGGATTGACTAATGTGTTTTTAATTACACCTCATACATCAGATGAAAGAATTAGAAAGATAGATTCTTATTCAAAAGCATTTATTTATGTAGTAGCTTCTGCATCTATTACGGGTGCAAAAGGAGATATTTCTAATAATCAAGTTACATATTTTGAAAGAATTAAAAATATGAACCTAAAAAGTAAGTTGATTATAGGTTTTGGAATTTCAGACAAACAAACATTTAATACTGCTTGTGAATATGCTAATGGAACTATAATTGGTTCTGCTTTTATAAAAAGTTTAGGTAAGAACGGGGTCGATAAGATTGATGATTTTATCAATCCAATTATTTCTTAAAATAAAAAAAAGCGAAACTTAATAAGTTTCGCTTTTTTTATGAGTTTAAAACCCTGTTTAGTTTACACTAATTAGTTTTACATCAAAAATTAAAACAGATCCTCCAGGAATAGAACTATATTGATATGCTCCATAACCTAAATTATAAGGGACTAATAAAATTCCATCTCCACCTTCTTTAAAAAGTTGAAGCCCTTCTGTCCAACCCGCAATTACTTGGTTTAATCCAAAAGAAATTCCACTAGAATTACTTTGGTCAAAAGTAGTTCCATCCAAGAAATATCCTTTATAAGCTACTGTTACATTAGAAGTACTTGTTGGTCTAGATCCTGTACCTTCATTATTAATTACATAGTACAAACCAGAATCAGTTTTTGTTGCATTTAAGTTATTGTCTTCAATGTATTTTAAAATATCAGCTTCAGTTTGAGGTTCAGTTGGAGTAACTTCTTTATCAGATTCAGAATTTAAACAAGAAGTTAAAATAAATAGAGAGAAAAACAGATATAAGTATGATTTCATTTTACGTTTTTTTAAAATTTAGGCGAATATAATAGAATTACAAATCATTATATAATTTCAAAATAGAAATTAATCATAAAATTACCTATATTGATACTCTAAAATAAAAAATATGGAATTACCAAAAAGAGCAGGAGATGCTCCTTTACCAGTTGAATTAGAAGAAGGGAAAAACTATGCTTGGTGTACTTGTGGTTTGTCAGAAAATCAACCATTATGCGACGGAAAACATAGAGGGACAGGAATGAGCCCAAATGTGTTTACAGCAGAAAAAACAGAAACTAAATATTTATGTGCTTGTAAAGCAACTAAAAACGAACCTTTTTGCGACGGTTCTCATAAATAGAAATTAATGTCATTCCTATGAAAACTGGGAATGACAATTCTTTTTTCATTATAACTTGATTTTAAATTTCAGAATTAGCCAACCTCAATAACGCATTTTTTTTCTTCAAGTTAAAAAAAATCACCTTAAATTCTCTTATCTTTTTTTTAAGACCACTGTAACTATTATATAGAGTACTCTTCTTAAAATTAATTTGAAACATTTTATGATTTTAATTTTAAAAATTAATAGACTTACCTAAAAATACTTCTTAAATTTGAACTTTATTTGGTTTATGGTTAAAAATTTAATTAGATATTTTAAAAGCATTCATTTTATTAAAGCACTTTTAGTTGCTTTAGCTATGGCGATTCCTGTGTTGCTGTCAAATTATTTTTTTGATAGTTTTGATATAGGTTTCAGTATTGCTTTAGGAACAATATTTTGTGCTCCATCTGATGTACCAGGAAGTATAAAACATAAATTTTTTGGTATTGTATCTTCCATAATTTTAACTTTCATAATAACGTTATTAATTGGTTATTCTAGTAGTTATCTATTTGTTATAATTCCTTTGTTAATCATCTTAGTTTTTTCAGTTTCTTATATTTCTGTATTTGGTTTTAGAGCTTCTTTAATTTCATTTGCAGGTTTGTTATCGTTGGTTTTAGCTTTTGCGTATCAAAGTACAGCAATTTCACTATTAGAACATTCTTTATTAATAGCTTTAGGAGGAGTCTGGTATTTGTTTTTAACTTTTTTAAATCAAATATTACTACCAGCTTTTCAAACAGATTACTTGTTTATAGAATTACTTCAAAAAACTTCAGGATTTATAAAAATTCGAGGGAAATTGTTGGTTGAGGTAAATGATAGAAGTAGTCTTTTAGAACAAAATTTTAAACTTCAAATAGAAATCAACGAACTTCATGAAACGATAAGAGAAGTTATTTTAGAAAAAAGATTGAGTTCAGGATTTAGTAATAGAACAAGACGTCAACAATTAATTTTTTCTAAAATTATTGAAATATATGAATTAGCTATTTCAAATACTGTTGATTATGATAAGTTTGACACTTTGTTTAAAGTACATCCTGAGAAAATAGATGAATTTAAAGTATTGATTTTTGAAATTTCAAATAGATTAGATCATATTTCTAGGGTTATTTTAAAAGAAGAAAAATTTATATATAATAACAATTTCAAAATTTTACTTAAAAAAATACAAAATCATATTGAAATTTATAAAGTAACTGTTGGTCTACCTGAATCTAGAGAAGGAACCATTTTTTTATTGAATTTTAAAGGGTATCAAGAAAAGCAAATAAGAAACTTAGTAGATATTGTTAGAATATTAGAGAACTATTCTAAAAACGATAAAATTAGAGCTATAAAAGATGCTGAACAATTTTTGACGCCTCAAGATTACGATCTCAAAAAATTAAAAGAAAATTTTAGTTTTAAATCACCAATATTTAGACATTCATTAAGATTAACACTTACCATGTTAATTGGTTTTATTGTTGGTTACTTTATTGAAGTACAGCAATCTTATTGGATTATATTAACGATTATTGTAATTATGAGACCTAGTTATGGTTTAACCAAACAAAGGACTAAATATAGAGTATTAGGTACATTGATTGGAGCTACAGTAGGTGTTGGAATCGTTTTTTTAACACAAAATCCATTAATTTATGCTTTAATAGCTGTTTTCTCTTTAGTAATTGGTTTTTCCATAGTGAAGCAAAACTATAGAAACGGAGCAGCATTTATTACGCTTTATGTTATTTTTATGTATGCCTTAATTCATCCTAATATTTTAGACGTTATAAAGTTTAGAGTTTTTGATACATTAATAGGTTCTTTATTGGCTTATGTTGGTAATTACTTTTTTTGGCCAGCTTGGGAGTCTAAAAATATCAAAGAATTTTTCACAAATTCAATTCAAAGTTTTTTAGGGTTCTTAAAAGAGATAAACACATTGTATCATGAAAAAGGAAATGTATCTACAGAATATGGATTAGCTAGAAAGGAAGTGTTTCTACAAGTAGCAAATTTAAATGGAGCATACCAAAGGTTGATTCAAGAACCAAAATCTAAGCAAGAAAATAGTGCCACTATTTATGATTTAATAACTATTTGTAATACTTATTTGTCATCACTTTCGTCCTTAGGAATGTACATAAGAACTAACGAAACAGGTGTTGCTCCAAAACAATTTGAAATTTATGTGAAACATATTTTGACTAATTTAGAAGAGGCAATAAATATATTAAATAACAAAGAATCTAGTATTTCTCTTGAAAATGAAGAATTAGATATTGCAACAAGAAACTATGAAGAATATTTTAATGATTTATCTACACAAAGAGATGATGAAATTGAAAAAGGAGTTCCTATCTCAAATGAAATGAGAGTGCAATTACATGAAACACAATTAGTATATGAACAGGTAAGATGGTTATTTAACTTATCTGAAAATTTAGTAAAAAGCGTAAAGAAAATTTAAAGATTTTACGCTTCTCACTAAATCATTATGGGTTAATAAACTTTTTCACCGTTTAAATAAGTTGATACAGCTTTTGTCTTTGAGATTTTCATTCCATCAACTTTCATAATATCTTGATTTAAAATTACAAAATCAGCAAATTTACCAACTTCAATAGAGCCTTTTTCTTCTTCTTCGAAGTTTGAGTAAGCAGCCCAAATAGTCATCCCTTTTAAGGTTTCTTCTCTGGTTAATGCATTTTCCATTTGAAAACCATTTTCTGGATAATTGTTGATGTCTTTTCTAATTGTTGCAGCATAAAAAGTTAAAAACGGATTTACTTGTTCAACTGGGAAATCTGTTCCCAAAGCAATTTTTCCATATTTATTTAATAAATCTTTATACGCATAAGCTCCTTTCATTCTTTCTTTACCAATTCTATCTTTTGCCCAATACATGTCTGATGTTGCATGTGTTGGTTGTACAGAAGGAATAATATTATCGAATTTGTCAAAATCTTCAGGTGCAATTATCTGAGCATGTTCAATTCTCCATCGTCTATTTTTTGCATCTTTTAAAACATCTTTATAGGTTTTAAGTAACCAAGTATTTGAAGAATCTCCAATAGCATGTGTGTTCATTTGAAAATCTGAAGCAGCAATTTGTTTTGCAATTTCTTGATATCTTTCTGGAGCATAAATTAAAGCACCAAAATGATTTTCTCTATCTGAATATGACTTTTTCATTGCAGCTCCTCTAGATCCTAAAGCGCCATCTCCATAAACTTTAAAAGAACGTACATTTAATCTATCCGTTTTTAGTTTTCCTTTATTTATGTAATAATCTATTTCTTTTTGATTATCGCCAGAAACCATTGCGTAAATACGCATTTTTAAACGTCCATCTTGTTGTAAATCATCAATTAATTCGATTGTTTTTCTATTGATTCCTGCATCATCTACAGTTGTTAATCCGTAAGAAAAGGAAATTTTTTGAGCATCTAATAAACCTTGAATCGCTTCTTGTTTACTTGCATTTGGAATTTTGATAAAATCCATAGCATTATCAATTAATATACCTGTTATTTCTCCATCTTTGATGATAATTTCTCCACCAGAAACTTTCGTGTCTTTTGTAATTCCAGATAAGTTTATTGCAGCTTGATTTACCAATAATGCATGTCCATCTACTCGTCTAACAGCAACAGGAATTGTTGGAAATAACTTGTCTAATTTTTCTTTAGTAGGAAACTCTTTTATTTTCCAATCGTTTTGATCCCAACCACGACCCGTTATAAAAGTAGCATCCTTTTCTTTTTGGAAAGCTACCAGTTTTTGTAAAACTTCATCATAGCTTTTTGTACCCATTAAATCTACTTTCTGTTGTTGTAAACCCATTCTATAAAAATGACAATGAGCATCAATTAAACCAGGAACAATTGTTTTGTTTTTTGCATCAACAATAGTTGAAGAAGTATAGTTTTTTGTAATTTCTTCGGATGTTCCAACTGCAATAAATTTTCCATCTTTAATGGCAAAAGCTGTAGCTTTTTCAAAATTATCATTTACTGTATAAGTGTTAGAATTGATGATAATTGAATCTACTTCTTGTTTTTTACAAAGTGTAAATAAACTGATCGTTAAAAAATAAATAAATAGTTTTTTCATGCTCTAAAATTAAGGTTTAACAGGTGTGTTGTTGTATAAATATTTATCCATTAAATAAATAATACTTGCCATTGAAGCACTTCCTAATTCTAGTTCACGCTTATTTACTTTATCAAAAGTATCTGTACTTGTGTGATGATAATCAAAATAACGTTGAGAATCTGGTCTGTAACCAACCAAAGTTACATTTTCTCCTTTTAAAGGGCTAATATCTGCGCCAGAACCACCTTTGTCTAAATCATGTAAACCGTAAGGAGAAAGTAGTTTTTTCCAGCTTTGTAATAATTTTGTATTTACCGAATTTGCATCAATAGAAAAACCTCTTGGTGTATGTCCTCCTGCATCAGATTCTAGGCCACCAATATGATTTTCTTTATTCAATTTAGCCAATTCAGCATACTTTTTTGCGCCTCTTGTTCCGTTTTCTTCATTCATAAAAAAGACAACTCGCAATGTGTTTTTTGGTTTAATGTTATTTTTTTTGAATAAATAAGCAACTTCTAAAGATTGTACAACTCCTGTTCCATCATCATGAGCACCTTCACCTAAATCCCAAGAATCTAAATGACCACCAACAACAAAAATATTTTCTGGAGTCTCAGAACCTCTAATTTCACCAATCACATTAAAAGAAGGTGCATCTGCTAAAGTTTCGCAACTTTGTTTAAAGTAGAATTTTAAATTCGGGTTTTTCTTAAGATCGTCACTTAAAATACTTGCTGCTCTAGAACTAATTGCTGCAGTAGGAATGTGCTTTTCTTTTGGTAAATCTCCATAAGTCATACTTCCTGTATGAGGATAATCATCAATTCCATTTGTCATAGAACGAACAATAACTGCTTTTGCGCCAAACTCTCCACAAACCATTGCACCAGCATAACGCTGACCAACACAACCTCCATAAGCTTTAAAAGTGTTGATGAGTGTATTATCAAAAGCGCCATTAAAAAACACAATTTTACCTTTCATTTTGTTTCCTAAAGACTTGGCTTCATTTAAGCTTTTTACTTCTATTACTTCTGCTGAGATTCCTTTTTTCGGAGTTGCAATAGAAAAACCTAATGCACAAATAGGAACGTTTTTTTGAACTCCATTTACGGAGTAATTAGCCACTTCTTTTTCCCCACGAACCCAATGTGGTACCATAACTGGTTGCAACCAAACTGAATCTAAACCTATCTCTTTCATTAATTTTTCTCCCCAAATAACACTTTGAGCAGCTTGTGGTGAGCCCGATAAACGACCTCCAATATTTTGAGTTAAATCTCTAAGCCATTCATAAGATTGTCCTTCTGTTAGAGCACTATTAAATAGGGTTTTGATTTTTGTAGAATCAATTTTTTCTTCGGATGTGAAATTCGTTTTATCAACTATTTTTTCTGTTTTCTTATTACAAGAAATAAGTATGATTGCAGATAAAAGTAAGAGAGAGAGTTTTTTCATTTGGTAGTTAGTTATTTGATTTGCTAAATCTACAAAAATGAAATGAGAATTTATTTTATTTGAAAATGAATATGATCATCATGTCTAACTGCTCCACATCCATGAAATCTTATTTTAGAATTATTAAGGTTTAATCTAGATTTAAGGTGAGGCTCTATAAAAACTTTACTTACTTTATTATTTTCTAATATTTTTAGTATGAGTTTTTTTGTTGCTTTTTCGGATAATTTTAAGTTTTTATTGAAACTACCTAAAGTGAAATATTTAGTAAAATCGTATTGCCAGAAACCTCTGTTTTTACAAATATTGGTTTGATTGATTTCGTTTTTAGTTGGTTCTACAAAAATACCATAACCGCTGTTTGAAGGTTTCAAATTTGTAGTTTTTCCTTTTTTATCTTGATAAATAAAAGAAAGGTCAATCTTTTTTCCATCATTATGACTTAAATGAGGAAGCAAAGGAAATCCATCAATAAAAGGAAAATTTGCATCTAAATAAATAACTTTTAGATGAGGGAGTTCTTTATTGGTTTTTAAAGAAATAGCTTTTAATACAGAGTTCATCTTTGGAGTAACATAATTTCTGTTAAAGAGTTTTGTTATAAAATGATGAGCTTCAAGTCTATGGTTATCTTCTAATTTAACTCGACCAAAAATTGGTGCAACTTTTGGTACAATTAAAAATGTTGTAACTAAATATATCGCTATAAAAAAGATTGTTCTTTTAAATTTATAGTTAGGTTTTTTATCAGAAAAGAGAAGTAAAGTAATTAAATAGATGACTCCACCAATTTGAGTTGTAAATGTTAGAAAAACTGTAATTAGTAAGTGGATAATTATTTTAAGAAAAGATTTAATTTTCATTCAACATTTTTTCAGCTACGGAAAATACACCTCTATGTTTTCTAGAATTTACTTTTGTCATCGATTTTATTTCAGAAATAATCTCATTTAGAATTTCTTTTGCATCTTCCTTTTTGTTTCTTCTTATTAAAAACTTAGAAAGCTCAAGTCTTTCATTGTAGTTCGAATATCTTGTGTCAATTTTTCTTAATTGAATTTCGGCTTTATCAAATTCGCCTTTTTGTTCTAAAGCTAAACCATAAAAATAAATAGTTTCTTTAAAATCTTTTTCTAAATTTATCTTTTTAGAATATTCAATAACCTTGTCAAAATTTTTAGTTTCAAAATAACAAAGCACCAATTTGTTTAATGTGTGAGGTTCATCTTTAAAGTTACTTTCTAATGCTTTTTCATATTGTAAAATGGCATTATTATAATCTCTATTTTGTGAATAAGCATCTGCTAAATTAATTCTATTCTGAAAAGTGTTAGAAAATTCTAAGACTTTTTCTAAATCTTTAATCTTTTTTGTAGGGTTGATAATCGTTGTAAGTTCTTCAATACTGTTTGTAACATCACTTTTGTTAATTACTTGCGTAAGTAAATAGATAATACAACCAATTAGTGGAATAAAGAAAATGATAAAATACCAATAATAATTGTTCTTATTCTTGTAAGCATGGTAAATACAAAAAGCTTGAAAGGCAATAATAAAATAGTAATACATGCAGTAAATATAATAAAAGGATATTTTGTTTTTATTAATTTTCACCTAATTAAATAAAGTTTTAAGGTTTAAAAATCGAACTTATAAGTAAGTCCGCCTAAGGCTTGAAAACCTTGTGTATTAAAGTTTGCAAAACGTTGGTATTCTGTATTTAAAACGTTACTCAGTTTTAGAAAAACAGAGAATTTATCGTTAAAATGATAACCTCCATTTAAATTAATATCAACAAAAGAGTCAATAGTTTCAATTCCACTAAAACTAGAAGGAAATTGGCCGTTATACAATCCGTCTTTTTTTTCGCTTACATAAAAAATATCTGTTGTAGCAAACCATTTGTTCTTTTTATATTTTGCAGAAAAGGAAGTTTCTATTGAAGGTAGATTCCATGCTTCCAAAGCATTTTCTACGTCATAAATGTTATATGTTCCTTGTAGTCCAAAAGATAAGTTACTTGAATAATCATATTCTATTTCTGTAAAGATTGAAGTTGTTTTAACATCATCATAATAAACATAAAAAGAGTTTCCATATTCATACCCTTTTAAAGAGCTACCATTTACAACATTATTTGTTCCATCAGATTTAGACGTATTTCTTAAAAATAAAGGTTTGTCTTCTTCTGTTTTAGAGCTCGCTTTAATATTAAAACTTAGATTGTTATTTATTTTTCCGTTGAAACCAACAAATAAATTTGACTTTTCTAAAGTTTGAGTCATAAAAAGTGTTGGTGAAATATATGGGTTTTCTTCAACAAACTCTCTGTAAGTGTTTGTCTTTAAATCACCAGTAAGTCCTCCGTAAATATTTAGGTACTTTTGTATTATTGCTGATTGAACAAATAAATCTGGTAATATAAAATTATTTGTAACGTCGTTTTCTGTGTCTAATGATGTAATTAACTTTACGCCAGTTTTTAAAACAAAGTTTTCAGATTTTACTTTATACTCAGGATTCAAAGAAATAGTCGTTGTAGAATAATTAACTGAATTAAAATCTTTATAACTGTTTTTAAATTCTCCTTTTAAAAACTCTGCACTCGTTTTTATAGTAATATCATTTAGATTAGGACCTAAAAATGTTAATGGTAAATCTAATTTCGCATCAAACTTTGCGAATATTTCTGAGCTTCTGTAACTGTCTGTAAAATAGGAAGTTTTAATTTTTCCATAATCGATGTATGAATCTATAAAACTAAACTCGCCCATCAATTCAAAATAATTGTAAACCTGCTCTTCATTAATAGCATTGGTTGTAGGTTCTGTAAAAACGATGTTAGGTAAACCATACCAATTATATAAGTTTCTTTCAGAATTTAAACTTACTTCCCAATCGAAATAACGGTCTTCTTGTTTATAGAACGCTCCAATATTAAAATTTGAGAAATTACTGTTCAGTACTGAGTTTTTAAGATTGTCTAGAGATGCTAAATATTTTGAATGCAATCCGAATTCATTTTTAAAACGTGTACTATGATGTAAAAAAACTTCAAAATAGGGTGTTGTATAATTACCAAAACCAGCTGCTAAATAGTTTTTATAAATACGTTCTTTAACACCAATATCAATTCCTTTTACGCCACCACTTTTGGGTATAAAAGTTGATGCAACTGGAGCAGAAAAAATAGCATATTCTAGTTTTTTCTTTTCATTCTTTTTAAGTAGTTTTATTTTTGGATTTTTTTTAATTTTTTTAGCATCAGCAATTTTTGGGTTATATTTAGTTACAATATTTACAACTTCTGTTTTTACTGTGTCCTTTGCGACTTCCTTTTTTTGAGCGTTTAAACTTAAAAAAACAAAACATATTAAAAATAAAGTGAAACCTTTTTTCATTATTTTTTATTCTTTTTAGAGTCCTTATTATCTGTGTTTTCTTCTTTTACAGGAGTTACAGAATTATTAGTCTTGGCTTCGTTTTCTTTAATGATTTTCAATTCTTTTTCTGCTTCTATAACAATGTCTTCAAACTGTTTAAAGTTTTTAATGATATTTTCTAAGACAAAAGTAGCTTGATAAACATCTTTTAAACCATAATAATTTTTACCCATTATTATATAGCTTTTCACTGCCCAATGTTTATAGGAAGAATAATTTGCTATTAAATTTTGAACAACTTTGTTAGCCTCTGTATATTCTTTTTGTTGATTTTTAAAGAGTGCATTATAATAAAGTGCTTCCGCTTTTAATTCACCAGAAGCATTTTTTTCTACCTCTGTATAATATTCTTCAGCTGTATAAAAATCATCATTTTTAAAAGAAGCTCTAGCAATTATTATTTTAGCATCATACTCTAATTTATGATCTAATTTATCTCTTAAAAGAATCTTTTTTGCGTATTCTAAAGCTAGATCATAAGCATCAGTTTCATAATATCCTTTCATTAAATTACTTTGTGCAAATAAAATATTTTCAGTTGCATAGGCTTCTTGTTCAAGTCTATCTAAAAGAGGAAGCGCATTGTTGAATTCATCTTTCTCTAGAAATAGTTGTGAAAGTTTACTAAGAGAATCTTCACTAAATTCATTTTGCTCTTCTTCTAAAACAACTTGATAATATGTAATAGCTTTATCAAATTCTTTTACTTTAAATAAGATATCTGCTAAGTAATAATTTGCTTTTAACTTATGTATTCCATCAGGAAAAGACTGCGTGTATTTTGTCAAATTAGCTATAATATCATCTCCGTTTTTAGTTTCAAAATACTTTTTTTCAGCAACTGCAAAAGTGGTGTTGTCTAAATCGGAATTGGTAACATTAATGAATTTTAAGGTTTTAATCCAATTGATATAATCTTCTAAATTACCATTATCAATATAAATATTTCTTGCATTAGCAACCGCTTCAAAAGCATCAGGAGAATTAGGAAACTGACTTGTAGTTCTTTTAAATTTTTCTAAAGCTTTTTGATTTTGATTCTCATTATAATATAATAACCCTTGACGTACTAACGCTTTTGGTATAAAAATACTACTAGGATGTTTTTCTATCAACCGATCAAAAGCGAAATGCGCTTTTTTATTATCTTTTATTATAGTGTACGTATTTGCCAATTGAAATAAAGCATCATCTTTTAAAGTAGAAATTTGATACCCATTTACAACATTTGTAAGTGCCTTTATTTTTGCATTATTGTCATCTAAAAAACCATAACCCATTCCTATTTGATATTGTGCATAATCTGCTTCAGAACCAGCGCTTTCTACAACTTTTTTATAAGATTTAATAGCTTTGTTATAATCTCTTGTAGCAAAATAACTATCTCCTAAACGTATTAATGCATCCTCTTTTATCTCGGATTCGATAGAATTTATTTTGATGAAATTTTCGAAGCTAATAGCAGCATTTTGATAATCCTTTAGTTTAAAATTACTGTAACCTAAGTTATAATCAATTAATTGAAATGTTTCGTTTTCTGATTTCACCTCCTTTTTTAAACTAGTAAATTTTGATAAAGCTTCCTTGTGTCTATCTAATCTATATAATGTTTCAGCTTCCCAATATTTTGCGCTGTTTTTTATTGAAACTTCTGCTGCTTTTTGGCTTTCTTTAAAAAAAGGGAGCGATTCATTTAACTTATTGTTGTTGAATAATTCAATACCTCTGTACAAAGAAATTTCAGGAATTAAAGCAACATTCTTCTTTGATCGTTTTTTTTCTAAAAAGATTAAAGCTCCTTTGTAATCTTGCTGATGTAAGAATGAAGAAATGACTAAATCATTAATTTCTTCATAAGCTTTCGATTTTGGATATGCTTTTAAATAATCTTGTAAAACTTCTGCAACACTTTTAAAAGGGTTTCCTGCTTCATAACTTAATTTAGCATAATTTAGAGCAGCATCTTCTTTAATTTTTTTATTAAATTCCATTTCAGAAGCTGTTTTAAATGCATTTAAAGCTTCCGTTTTTTTATCTAATTTCAGATAACATTCACCTAGATTATAATATGCGTTTTGTGCAACATAATTTTTTTCATCAATAATTTTATTAAAATTGCTAATGGCATTTTCAAAATCATTCTGTTTGTAATAAGCAAAACCTAGTTGATAAAAATCGGTGTTATTCCATTTTCCTTTTTTACCAGTATATCCTTTTAAGTAAGGAATAGCTTCACTATATCTTTTTAAGTTGAAAAAACTTTCACCAATTATTTTAGAGATTTCAGATTTCTCTTTTCTTTTTACAGTTTGAATAAGTGCTTCACCTACAATTATACAACGTTCAAATTTACCAGCTTGAAAACTAATATCTAGTAAATAGTAAGAGATTTCTAAACGATATGTATCATTGTCTGCAATTTCTTTTAAGGTAGATTCTGCTATTCCATAATCTTCTAGTTTATAAGCAATGTAGCCATAATAATACCTTGAATCGTTTCCGTATTTAGGATCATTTATTAAAGGTAGAAATTGTTCTTTAGCTAGCGTTAAGTTTTTAGTAACTAAATATGCATATCCCATTTTAAAATTGAGATCTTTTCTATCCTCTTTAGAAAGAATATCAACATTTACCTTGTTAAACCATTTAAGAGCATAAGCAGCTTTTTTATTGGCAAAGTAATAGTTAGCAACATTAATAATGGCTTTGTTTTTTTTACTGCTATTTGGGTTTTCTTCAATAAAAGCTATTACTTTTTTGTCTGCATCAGGTTGTTTTAACCTTACTGCACATAAAGCATCATAATACGCTGCATCAGATTTTAATTTAGAGCTGGTAATAGCTATTTCGTTTATAGAAGCAAAAATTTTCTGAGCAGCAGTATATGCTTTATTATTAAATAATTTTGTAGCATTATTATACTTTGTTAAAATAGTAGCATCTACTATTGTTTGCTGGCTAAAACCAACAAATGATAGTATAAATATGAAACTAGTAAATAAACGTTTTTTTAAAAAAACAAACCTCATGCAATTATCTTTAATACTTAAAATTAATAACGAACATTTTTTAATTTTGTTTGATGGGGGAAGAAAAAAAATAGAAACATTTTAGGTCAAAAGTAAGAATTGTTTAGATTTCATAGTATAAAATCGTTAGAAACTTTTAAGTTTGTAGAAACAATTTATTTTATGGAAAAACCAGTTTTATTTTTAGAAAACGCTGATATTTATCAAAAAGATAACCTGGTATTGTCTAAAGTTAATTTAACGATACAAAAAGGAGAGTTTTACTATTTAATTGGTAAGACAGGAAGTGGAAAAAGTAGCTTAATGAAAACCCTTTATGGAGATTTAAAGTTACAAAGAGGTACCGGGAACATTGTAGATTTTGATCTCAAAAAAATAAAGGAAAAAGAAATTCCGTTTTTAAGAAGAAAAATAGGAATTGTCTTTCAAGATTTTAAATTGTTGAGTGATAGAACCGTTTTTGGAAATTTAGAATTCGTTTTAAAAGCCACAGGTTGGAAAGATAAAGAGAAGATAAAAGAAAAGATTAACGAGGTTTTAGATAAAGTTGGTATGAAAGCCCAATATTATAAGAAAACCTTTGAACTTTCTGGTGGTGAGCAGCAAAGAATAGCCATTGCAAGAGCTTTATTAAATGATCCAGAATTAATTTTAGCAGATGAACCAACAGGTAATTTAGATCCAAAAACATCATTAGAGGTTATGGAGCTTTTAAATGATATTCATAAAAGCGGAAAAACTATTTTAATGGCGACTCATGATTATCAGTTAATTGTAAAATTTAAACAAAAGACAATAAAGTGTGAAGGAGGAGAATTGTTTGAAGTTGCTCAAAAAGCGACTGTATAATGATTTCTGTTTTAATTGCTTCATATAATATAAGTGTCGTTAACTTAATAGAAGAACTTCAATTACAATTAAATAAGGCAAACGTTATTTTTGAAATTATCTGTTTAGATGATGCATCTAATAGTGAAAAGAATATTGAAAATAATAAAATTAACAAACTTCCTTTTTGCAGTTTTGAAATTCTTAAGAATAATATTGGTAGAAGTGCAATTAGAAATTTGTTAGCAACTAAAGCTAGTTATGATTGGTTGTTATTTTTAGATGCGGATGTTTTACCTACTTCACCTAAGTTTATTTCTAATTACATAAAAGAAATAGAGAATAACCATTATTCAGTTTTTTTAGGAGGAATTAAATATAGAGATTTTGATGATAAAAATCTACTAAGATGGAGGTTTGGCAAGAGAAGCGAAGAGGTTTCAGTTTCAATAAGAAATCAAGATTCTTATAAATATTTTTTTACAGCTAATTTTTTAATCGAAAAAGATTTCTTTAATGGAATTAAATTTAACGAAGAAATTGTAGATTATGGTTATGAAGACCTGCTTTTTTCAAAAGAAATAGAAAAGAATAAGGTTAAAATTAAGCACATAGAAAACGAAGTGTTTCACTTAGGTATTGATGAAAATATAGATTTTATAAAGAAAACTAAAAAAGCAATTTCGAATTTAAATTTTCTAATTTCAAAAAAACTTATTGAGAAGCAAGATACAAATCTGTCTCAATTATATTTTAAGCTAAAACCTTATGGTGTTTTAAGTGTATTAAGTGTGTTTTCTTCTTTCTTTGAAAATGTAGCAAATAAAAGTTCTTCGGTTACTTTTTACAATTTATTTAGAATTACTTACTTACATCAAGTTATTAAAAATAGTCAATAATTTTTCTTCTTGATTTTCCCAAATTAGTTCTTTTTTTGCACTTTTTAATTCAGTTGAAAAGTCTTTTTTTAATATTTTTTCAATTTGTAAAGCAAGTTCCTTAGAGTTTCTTTTTTTTACAATTTCGCCAACTTTATAATTTTGAACAACTTGCTTCATTTCTGGTAAGTCAGAAACTAAAATTGGTATTTCTGCCTGAACGTAATCGAATATTTTGTTAGGTAGTGCAAATCTATAATTTAGACCTAAATCCTCTTCAATACTTAATCCTAAGTTAGCTAAAGGAGTTAGTTTATGTAATTCTTTTGGAGAAATTTTGCCTAAAAAATGAATCTTATTGTTGTTTTTTACTTTTTGTGTTAAATCTTCATAAAGATCACCATTACCAATAATAACTAAAATACAGTTATCAAGAAATTCCATGGTATCAATCATTAATTCTAAACCTCGACCGATATTAACTGCACCTTGATATATGATAATTTTTTTTCCTTCTGTTTTAAATGGAAAACTTCCGAATTCTAATTCCTTTTTAGTAGGTAAATTAAGAATAGTTTTAAATTTAGAATTATATTTTTTATCATAAAAATCAGCAATACTATTACAAACAGTATACGTGTTTTTTAGTTTAGGAAGTATCCAAGTCTCTAAAGTTGACCAACATTTTTTTACAAAAGGTTTATGAACTAACTCAGGGATTTCTGGAAACAACTCGTGACTATCATATACTATGTTTTTTTTCTGAAGATTACTAACTAAGTAGTTTGGAAGTAAAGTATCTAAATCATTAGAAAGTAAGATGTCTTTTTTTGAAAAAAGTAAAACAATAAATAAACGAAAGTTAAATTCAGTATAAAATAAAAAACCTTTATTAAATATTAATTTAATCCTTTTTGTGCTATAGCTTCTATTTAATGGAGTACTATTTTTAAGTTTTCTACCAATAAGAATAATTTCGTAACCTTCTTTTTGTAGTGTAGCGCAAACTTTATCTACACGTTGATCTGTAGATAAATCATTAGTTACCGAAACTATTATTTTTTTCAATGGTTTTGTTTACAATAAGTAACAAAAATATGCTTTTTATTTTTTGATTATATTTTAAAATGAGATAAAATTATACATTAATAGGTGAAATTGATTTGTTTGAGTTTTTATCCTTTATTTTTTTTCTTCAGTTCTATTTTTTTCTTTAAAAACTAATCGAATATTAAGAAAAATATACTAAATTGTCCCTTAATTGCTTGGGAAGGTTAAAGTACACACAAATAATAACTTTAATTAATCCCCCTAAAAAATGTGTAAATGTCCATCATGCAATTCTAGTACCCGAAGAAGGTTATCTAGAAATTTTATTTTAAAACTAATCCCTAATTCTAAGTTTTACAAATGTTATGAATGCAAAACAAAGTTTATAAGTGTACCGTATTTATTTTCTTCCATAATTTTTAAGAAAGGAACTAAGAAGTTTCTTCGAGAAGTAGTTAATGAAGAAAGTTTATTAGTCAATTAAAATAATAAAAAACCTCCAAATTTGGAGGTTTTTTGCTTTTTGGAAACGTTGAGACTACAATATTTTTTTATTATAAGTTTACAGGTTTTTTTGCGTGCAGTAAGAAAATGTGAGTTTTCTCTATTTTTGAGCTAGAAATTTTTAGAAAAAAAACTAATTTGTAATTATTTAATTTTCTTATACTCAAACCAATCAAATTTTGCCGATTTATCACTTTTTAAACCTGTAGAAGTTGCATAAACTCCAATATATACGCCATTAAATTTCTGAGCTACTTCGTCAGATATAAGCGTGTAATCTTGGGTTTCTCCGATTTTTTTTAAATTTTCCTCATTTTTACCATACAAAAATTGTACTTTCAATCCATCAACTTTCGAACTTAGAAAAACCTCTTTATTTTTATAAGGAACTTTAGCTATAATTTGTGGCTTAAACTCTCCTTTATTTCCATTTTGAAAAACTTTTATCAACATAACTTCATTTTTCCCTTTTAATAATTGGTAATTATTCCCATGTCGGCGATAAATAACTAACCCAGCCTTTTCATTCTCTTTGTTAGTTTTAAAAGATAGTTTTGTTATTGCTATATAATTAAAATGACGCGTACGTTTTGCAATATAAGATGGGTTTAATAAATTGGTTACCGTCTCAGGTCGTAATTTAATTTCTAAAAAACCATTTTTTTGGATATACCATTTAGAACGTGGTGAACGTAAAAAGTTCCATTCCAAATTAAGTTTATCTCCATCAAAATTGTCACGTTCTTTTATTTTTGAAACAGGAGTCCAAGGTAAATCAGGACGTTCTTGTTCTGCTTGTAGAAGACCAACTCCTGGATTAAAAATAGGGGTTACACCACTTTCTTGTTGTGTCATTTCTACTTTAGCTAAAAAGGTTTCGCGAGCAAGAGTTACAAAACCTTCATTTTGTCTTTTAGCAAGCATTACACTCCACCAATCTCCATTTTGAGTTTGTATTAAATCTGCATGACCAGTTTGCCCTATTGGATGTGTTTTTCCTAAATGACGATGTGTCATAACAGGGTTTGCATGATTTGGTATGTATGGACCCCATAATTTTTTACTATTAAATACGGTTACAGAATGATATTCTCCAGTTCCTCCTTCTCCAATAAGTAAAAGATATTCTCCATTAATTTTGTACAAATGCGGACCTTCTGCCCAACGTGCATTAGAAGCATGACCATAAGTTATTTGCTTTCTTTTACCAAGTAATACACCTTTATCTGGGTTTATTTCTTGCATCCAAACGCCATTTTTTCCAGGCCATTCACTTTGAGAATCATCTATGATACCTGCTCCTGTATAATAACACCTACCATCATCATCCCAAAAAAGAGAAGGGTCAATTCCTGGTGCATCTTTAATATACATGGGGTCACTCCAGGGACCTGCAGGGTTTTTAGCGGTAATAATAAAATTACCTTTCTGTCCAACCATAGTAGTTATAATATAGAAAGTTCCCTTGTGAAATCTTATACTTGGTGCGAAAATTCCGTTTGAGTTTTTTAATCCATCTTTAAAAACGATTTGGTTTGGACGATGAAGTCCATGTCCAATTTTCTCCCAGTTTACCAAGTCTTTACTTTTATGAATTGGAAGTCCTGGGTACCATTCAAAACTTGAGTTAACCATATAATAAGTATCTCCAACCCTACAAATTGATGGGTCAGGATAGAAGCCAGATAGAATAGGGTTTTTAAATTTTTCTGGAGATGATTGCCCTAAAGCGTTAAAGCAAATTAGAAGTCCAATGAATGTTTTAATTGTTTTTAAATGCATTTTTTTCATTTCTATTAATCTTAATTTTTTAGTAAAAGTGATAGTTTTCTGTTTAAAATGAAAATTCTTAAACAATAAAGTCAAATGTATATATATTCTATTTTTATAATAGATACAATTATCTCAATTTGAGACAAAATGGGCTTTTTTAATATAATTTACAATAATATAATCTAATATGTTAATTAAAAATTATGATGAGTTGTAATTTATATTAACAATATAAAGAAGTATTCATCAATTCAATTTCTTTTTTCACATCATAATTGTATTAAAAAAAAGAACCTTTAAGTCTTGTTTCTAAGTTGTTATGATAATGAATATATCATTTTTAGCTTTTTTGATTTGTATAATTTATAAATTTTTCTCCTTGTTGTTTAAAATCAGAATTGTGTTTTAATCAATAAAATCAATATCTACAGAGGAATTTTAAATATAAAGACTTAGGTTTTTTAGTTAATTCGCGTAAAAAGGTTGAAACCATTTGTTTCCTTATATAAAACATATGATTAAATTATATTATTAATAAATAATTAACATTGTCGAAACAAATAAAACAAATATTATGATCAAAAAATTTACTTTACTTATTGCGTTTGTAATAACTGGTTTTGTCTATGGGCAAACAGCAATTTTAGATTTTGAACCCGGTAAAACTTATATTATTGGTAATAATAAGGGGTCTAGTCCTATGATTGCGGCTGTGGCTGATACCGATCCATTAAATGGTGCCAATAATGTTATTAAAATAACAAAAGAAGCCGGTGCAGCAGATTGGGCGTTTCCAATAATTAATCAAATTGGAAGCAATCCAGGGGGTTGGAGTCATACAGCTGGAAAGTTTATACAAGTAAAATATTTATCTGTTAATGATACAGATTTTAATTTTCAATTAGGTGCTTGGATCAATGGATCTAAACAAACTGTAAATATTTCATTAGGTGGAGTAACGTTGAATACTTGGCATGAGATAGAATTTGATTTTTCAGGAATTGCTGATGGATGGGCGAATAGAATAGACATAGAGTTCATTGGAGCAGCTGATAATGACGTCTTTTATATAGACGACATTACTCAAACAGCTACATCTATTTTAGCACCTCCACCTCCAGCTGATGAATGGAGTTTTGACTTTACAGCAGATACATTAATACAAGATAATGTAGTTGGTATACCTGTAAAATACACTTCGGATTTAGAAATTGCAGCAAATGGTATTAAGTTCGATATTTGGTGTGTTAGTGGAGGTGGTGCAGGTCTATGGTCACAAACTTGGATTGGTAATGGTAATAATTGGTCTACACTTTCAGTAGGTACAGACCAAACTACAACTATTGACTCTAATGTAAATTCAACCACTTTTGCAGCTTATTTTGATACTGATGGATATTTAAAAACGAAGGCAGAATTAGTTGCTTCAAATCCTAATGGCCATTCTCATGCCACTTCAGGAGCACTGCCAACTAATTATTATTATGAATTAAGACCTTTGGCTAGTGGAGATGCTAATTTTACCCCAACTCCTCCATCTACTTTTGGTAATAGTTTTCAAGAGAAAACAAATACGTTAACAGTTTCTGGTGGTAATTGGTCTACAGATGCAAATTGGTCTAAAACTACCAAACCTGTTGAACAAGAAGATGTTGTTGTACCTGTATCTATGATAGTAACTTTAGATGAAGGTGCTACTGTTGATAATTTAAACGTTGTAGGAACTTTAAATATTAGTTCTGGGAAATCTTTAATTGTAAGTGATGCTTCTACAGGAAACATTACATACAATAGAACATTAACAGCAGATAATGACCCTACTAAAGCATGGCATTTGTTATCTTCTCCTGTATCAGGACAAACAATCGTAAATTTTATTGCTAATAATACTTTGGCTAGTGGTACTACCAATACAGATTTTAGGGGTGTTGCAAATTATATAAATGATGGAACTGCTTGGAACTATTATCTAGTTTCTTATGCTGGCTCAGATGCTTTTGACGCTGGTAAAGGATATTCAGTTAAAAATAATGCTGCTGGAGATGTTTCTTTTACAGGAACATATACAAGTGGTGATAAAGATTTTAATATTTCGCAAGCAACAAATAATTCTAATTTAACAGGAAACCCATATGCTTCTTATATTAATTTAGGAACATTCTTTTCAGACAATAATGCTACAGATAGATTATCAGAAGCAACTATATGGTTGTGGAATCAAACTCTAAATGGAGGAGTTGGTGGTTATGAAGAAAAAATGTCTGGTACAGACGCTGCTTTCGAAATTGCTCCAGGACAAGGGTTCTTTGTAAGCTCTGGTGCTGCTGTATCTAACAAAGTAACTTTTACGGCCGCAAATCAAAGTCATAAAACAGATTCTTTCTTAAAAAGTGAAAATTCTAGAACAGAAGTTCATTTAAATATTAAGCAAGAAGATTTATTACATCAAGCAAAAATATATTTTATTGAAGGTACAACCAAGGGGTTTGATAATGGTTTTGATGGTTCTATGTTTAGTGGTGTTAATTATGACTTAGCTATTTATACTGAATTAGTTTCTGACAATAATGGTAGAAAATTAGGAATTCAATCTTTACCAAATACAGCTTTACAATCTTTGGTAATTCCTGTTGGAGTAAAAGCTACACCTGGTGAAATTACTTTTTCTGCTGAAACTTTAAACTTACAAGATGGTGTTAAAGTTATTTTAGAAGATAGACTTACAAATACTTTTACAAGCCTAAATGAAGCAAGTTCAAACTATAAAGTAAATTTAGATTCTGATATAAATGGTATAGGTAGATTTTACTTACACACTTCAAGTAAAGCGTTAAACTTAGATTCTTCTATCAGTGTAGAAAACATTAGTATTTACACTTCTGGTAATAACACATTAAGAGTTGTTGGTTTACAGCAAGATAATGCTTCTATAAAATTATTTAATATTTTAGGTGAACAGGTTATGAATACTTCATTTAACTCTAATGGAGTTAAAGATATTGCGTTACCAAAGTTAGCTACAGGAATTTATATTGTTCAGTTAGAAACTGAGTCAGGTAAATTAAACAAGAAAATAATTTTAGAATAATAACGAGTATATAAAGACAGGATATTATGAAAGAACAAAATAAAAATCAAGAAATTACTCGTAAAGAAGCAATTAAAAAGATTGGTAATTACGGTAAATATGCAGCTTTAACTGCATTAGGAACCTATATGATACTAAACCCTAAAAAAGCACAGGCAGCAAGTCTTGAGGCTCCAGGTACAGGGTTTTAATAATAGTTTTTAATAGTTGAGAACTAAAAGGATGTCAAATTAATTTTTGATGTCCTTTTTTATTTTATTTAAAAAAGTGAGCATAGTTGTTTGCTTTAATTACTTTGAAATTGTTTAGCCTAAATTTGACTTTAAATTTAATTGTAAAACAAATAAATTAATCAAAGTTAGATTAGAAGTGCTTTTCGATTGATATGTTAAACTTCTTAATGCTTATTAAAAGTATTTCTTCGTAAGAGAGTTTATATTACTATTTATACTTTCTTTTACTTAGTATAAAATATTTACCTTAAATTAATAGGTTTCTTAATTTATATTAATAAACCTTCAACAAAAAATAGATGTTAATCTATCTTTATATCAAAAAAAAACTAGCTATACTACGATTAGTATAACTAGCTTTTAAAAATTAATTAAAAGTTATTGTTTTTTCCAAATACCTTCCATTTCTTCTAATGTTTTTCCTTTGGTTTCTGGTATGAATTTCCAAACAAATATTGCTGAGATTATACTCATAATTCCATAAAAAAGATAGGTTCCTCCATTACTCATCTCCATCATTGGTGGGTAGGTAGATGAGATAAAGAAGTTAGCAGCCCATTGAGCAGCTACAGCAATTGCTACAGCCTGACTTCTAATTTTATTAGGGAATATCTCTGAGATTAGTACCCAACAAATAGGACCCCAACTCATCATGAAAGATGCTGTATATATAATAATAAAGACTAATGTTGTAGTTCCAATAATATCCATAAATGCTAATGTAGAAATTGCAATCATACCTATAGCCATTCCTATAGAACCAACAATTAACAATGGTTTTCTTCCCCATTTATCAACAGTCATAATAGCTACAACCGTAAAAACAACATTTATTAATCCCATGATAATGGTTTGTAACATAGAAGCATCTTTTGCAGCTCCCATACTTTCAAAAATACGTGGTGCATAATATAGAGCTACATTGATACCAACAAATTGCTGAAAAACAGATAATAGAACTCCAATAACGATAACTGCTTTTCCGTAAGAAAATAATTTAGCTTTATTAGTGTCTACTGTTTTTTTAATATCACTTAAAATCTGAGTTGCTTTTTCTGCACCATTAAATTTAGTTAAGATAGAAAGCGCTTTGTCGTCTTCTTGTTTTAAAGCTAAATATCTTGGAGATTCTGGCACAAAGAACATTAAAATAACAAATACAGATGCAGGAATTGCTTCAGATAAAAACATTCTTCTCCAACCAATTTCATTTATCCATTCTACAGTTTGTCCATCTGCAATACCCCAGTTTACAAAGTAAACTACTAGCATTCCAAAAATAATTGCAAATTGATTTATAGAAACCAATCTTCCTCTTATTTCTGCGGGTGCAATTTCTCCAATATACATTGGGCAAACTGCAGATGCTAAACCAACACCAATACCACCTACAATTCTATAAAAGTTAAATGTCCAAAGTAAACCCATAGTAGCTTCTCCTTTTTCGAAGAATAAAAATTCTGGATTTGCAGAACCTAAGGCTGATAAAAAGAATAAAACACCTGCAATTATCAATGCCTTTTTCCTTCCGTAGGAAGAAACAAAACCAGATATAGCACCTCCAATAATACAACCTATTAATGCTGATGATACTGTAACTCCATGTAAAAAGGAACTTAAACCTTGGCTATCTATTAAGAAAGCTTGTATTGATTTTTCTGCTCCTGAAATTACTGCGGTGTCATAACCAAAGAGTAATCCTCCTAATGTTGCAACGATTGTCACCACATAAATATATGCTGTATTTTGCTTCATAATTTATATATATTGATTGATAATGTTTTCGAATAATTCTTGTTTACCACTTTGTAATGATAACTCTCCGTTTTCTTGAGCAATTTTGTAAAGATCTTGCATAGATAATTTACCGTTTTCAAAATCTTTTCCTTTACCTGAGTCAAAAGAAGCATAACGATCTGTTCTTAATTTATCATAAGGAGAAGAAGTAATAATTTTATCCGCAATTAACAATGCTCTAGCAAACGTATCTGCTCCACCAATATGTGCATGAAAAACATCATCCATATCTGTTGAGTTTCTTCTAATTTTTGCATCAAAATTAACACCACCACCTTGTAAACCACCAGCTTTTAAGAAAACTAACATTGCTTCTGTAGTTTCTTGAATGTTGTTAGGAAATTGATCTGTATCCCAACCATTTTGATAATCTCCACGGTTTGCATCTAAACTACCTAACATTCCTGCATTTGCAGCTGTTTCAATTTCGTGTTGAAAAGTATGTTGTGCTAAAGTTGCGTGATTTACTTCAATATTCATTTTAAAATCGTTCTCTAAACCATATTTGTGTAAGAAACCAATTGCTGTAGCAGAATCAAAATCATATTGATGCTTCATTGGCTCCATTGGTTTTGGTTCAATAAAGAAGTTACCTTTAAATCCTTGTGCACGAGCATAATCTCTAGCCATTGTTAAGAATTGCCCCATGTGGTCTAATTCTCTTCCCATATCGGTGTTTAGTAAAGACATATAACCTTCACGTCCACCCCAGAAAACATAGTTTTCACCATCTAATGCAATAGTTGCATCTAAAGCTAATTTTATTTGTCCACCGGCTCTTGCAACAACATCAAAATCTGGATTTGTTGAAGCTCCATTCATATAACGAGGATTAGAGAAACAGTTTGCAGTACCCCATAATAATTTAATACTATTTCCTTTTTTCTTCTCTTGTAAATACTCAGTAATTGCAGCTACTCTTTTTTCTTGTTCTGCAAAAGTTGCTCCTTCTTCAATTAAATCTGTATCGTGAAAACAGAAATAATCAAATCCCATTTTACTGATAAATTCAAAAGCTGCATCTGCTTTATCTTTAGCTGCTTGAATTGGGTCTGATGATTGATCCCATCCAAAACTTTGTGTTCCAGGTCCAAAAGGATCACCTCCTTGACCACAGAATGTATGCCAATAAGCTATTGCAAATTTAAAATGCTCACGCATTGTTTTACCAGCCACAACTTGATCTGGATTGTAATATTTAAATGCTAAAGGATTATCAGATTCCTTTCCTTCAAACTTAATTTCTCCAATACCTTTAAAGTATTCTTTGTTTCCTATAATTGCCATTTTGTATGTTATTTATTTTTTAATATAATTTCTAATTCTTGTTTCCATTTCTTGTAAGCTAGTTCATAAGGAGTAATGTTTTTAAGTGGCATAAAGGTCATTACGTGATCATTTTTTGTAATACTTTCTCCAAATTTCTTAAAATCACCATCTTTTAAACCAACTGCTCTTGCTGCACCAATTGCACCAGTTGTATTGTAAATTTCTATTTCATGACCAATTAAAGTTGCAACAGTATTCGAAAATATTTCTGAACGAAATAAATTATCGTTTCCAGCCCTAATTACATCAATTTTAGCGTTATCATTTTTAAGAATTTCCATTCCATAAACAAATGAGAATGCAATACCTTCTAAAGCTGCTCTGTATAAGTGTGAGTTGTTATGTTGATTTAAATTTAAATTTGCAAAATGAACGCCAACGTTTTTACTGTTTAACATTCGTTCTGCACCATTTCCAAAAGGAATTACAACAACACCATTAGAGCCAACAGCAATTTTAGATGCTTTTCTGTTCATTGTTTCGTAAGATTCATTTTCAGAATTGTTACGTAACCATCTGTACATAATTCCGGCACCATTTATACACAATAATTTTCCTAAATTTTTCTGATTATTAGAGTAATTTACGTGTGCAAAATTGTTTATTCTAGAAGATTCTTTCGATTTTATAGAATCTGTAACGGCATAAATTACACCAGAAGTTCCACCAGTAGCTGCAACTTCACCAGGATTAAAAATATTTAGTGAAAGTGCATTATTTGGTTGGTCTCCTGCTCTGTAAATTACAGGGATTCCTAAAGGTAATCCAGTCTCTTTTGATGCTTTTTCTGTAACAGTTCCTTGATTTGTAAAGTTCTCTACAATATTTGGTGTAAGACAGTTATCAATTCCGTAATAATCTAACAACCAATCTGCTACTTTATCTTCTTTATAATCCCAAAGGATACCTTCAGATAAACCATTCTTAGTAGTATTTATCTCATCAGTAAGTTTGTAAGCTATGAAATCTCCAGGAAGCATGTATTTATGAATTTTCTCATACACTAAAGGTTCATTCTCTTTTACCCACTTTAATTTCGATGCTGTAAAGTTACCTGGAGAATTTAGTAAGTTAGCAACACATTTATCCTCTCCTAAATCAGAAAATGCCTTGTCACCAATTTTTATAGCCCTACTATCACACCAAATAATTGAGTTTCTTAAAGGTTCTCCATTTTTATCAACAACAACTAAACCATGCATTTGGTAAGATATACCAATTCCAGTAATTTTTGAGGCATCAATTTGAGCTTCTTTAATTATTCTTTTTGTTGCAGTACAAATATATTGCCACCAATTGTTTGGGTCTTGTTCTGCCCAATCCGATTGTAAGGAAGCAATTTCCATTTCGTTTTTTGGTTCATGAAGACTTAAAATACTTTTGCCTGTTTTTGCTTCAACTAAAGCTACTTTTACGGAAGAACTTCCTAAATCATATCCTATATAATACAATGCTTATCTATTTTAAATTGTAACAATCAAAAAAGAAAATGTAGCTGTTACACTTTTTTTTTGTGTTTCTTTTATGAATGATAAAAGTATTTTATTTGAAATGGAATTAACACTACAGATGGTGTGAAATATATAACAAATGTTATTAGATAAACCTTTTTATAAATATTTATTGAAGTTAACTTTCTGTTAATTATTGGTTTATGTGCTATTTGATTGTTTTGGATACTTTTTTGTTGTAGATAACTATAAAGTATTTACCGTTAGAGAAAATTATGAAATCTATTTTTAAATTATTACTATTTTTATACTTTTAACTACGTGAAATTTTACATAGAGAAGATATAATTTTAATTGAAGAATTAGAATTTATCCCTTTTAAATGTAAAGTATCTTTAACAGGGTTTGGGTAAAAATTATAACCTTTTTCTCATTCTTATTAAGAATTAATGTTGTTGAATTGTATGTAATTTGATATAGCTTAATATCTTGTACAATTATTCATAATTGATTGTACTCTGTTTGTTTCAGAAATGTTGTCTTAAGGAATTTCAGAATCAGATTTATCAATAATTTTAAAAATTGCAACATTAACAGTGGACAGTTTTATATTAAAATTAGCAATAGAAATTGAACTTCCGTTTAAACCAATATCAATATATTTATTCTGATTATTTATGATACAATCATTAGAAAAAACAACTGTATTATAGGTGGTAAAAGGTGACGGAGGTAAATTATTTTTATTGTATAACATCGGTTTCTTAACCCAGTTTTTTCAAGCATACCTTACTGTTGTTTACTCTAGTTGAGGAAACTCCGATTGTGTTGTCTTTAACAGTAGCACTTACAGTTGTAAATAGACCTTTTTTATTTGCAATTTCGAAAAGATGTGCATTTCCAGTATTATAAAAATAATATGACCATTCGATTTATCTGTCTTAGATTCTATTTCTACACTAGAATCAGTTGAAGTTATGTAGCTATTAATTACACTTACTTGTGTGTTTTCCTTGTCAAGGAAAAGCAAAATTTTGACCCCTATTATTAAATTTTCAGCATCAATAGTACTTGGCATCAAATGACTAGTATTAAAAGGAGTTTGTTGTGCGTTAATTTAAAATGAAATAGCTAATGATAGAAAGAAAATAGCTGTTGTTGATATATTAATTGGTGTTGAATTTTTCTTTTTTTTAGGATAAAAGTAAAATCTCATTCAGGTAGTTAAAGTTATATATGGTTATTATAATAGAACTTAAAATATAATTTGATTCATTAATTTTAATGTCTAAGTTCTAATTATAGGTTAAAACCTAGTTTAAAAATTGGTATATTTGAAAAAATTATTTCAGAAAATATGAGTAGCTCGTTTCTTTTAAAATCGTTGTTTCAATACGTTTTTTTAGTTTTCTTATTTGTTGGTAGTGTAACTCACCTTTTAGGGCAAAATAGTATTCATTTTCAACACATTACAACAGAAGATGGTTTATCTCAAAGTGATATAAATAGTATGTATCAAGATGAACAAGGCTTTATGTGGTTTGCAACTCATGAAGGTTTAAATAAATATGATGGTTATAGTTTTAAAGTGTTTACACCAGATGCTAATAATTTAAATAGTATAAATAGCAATTTAATTTTTGCACTTACAGGAGATAAAAAAGGAAATCTTTGGGTGGGTACTACAGGTAAAGGTTTAAATTATTTTGATAAGACTACAGAGAAGTTTACACACTTTACTCACGATAAAAAGAATAAAAATAGTTTAATTAATGATCATATAAGTTCAATAATAATAGATTCAAAGAATAGACTTTGGGTTGGTACTGTTGATGGTTTAGACTTCGTAGATTTAAATGTTCCATTAGAAAATATTAAGTTTAAGCATTTCAATTTAGATAGTAATCTTTTCATTTCTAAATTTGGAGATAATATTATATACTCAGTATTTGAAGATTCTAAAGGAGATATTTGGGTTGGAGGTTTTCATGGGTTGTTTAAACTAGTAAGAGATTCTAATGGAGATTCTTATTTTAAGCTTGTTAATAAAATGATTGGATTGCCAAATTTAGCAGTTAGAAGTATAAATGAAGATGCTTTTGGTCGTTTATTAATTGGATCTACAAACGGATTTTACCTTCTTGATAGAATATCTAAAGTTAAGGTTGAACTAGTATATAGTTTGGGGTTTACGAATAATATCCTGATAGAAAAAAATACAATTTGGACAGGTAGTAATTCAGGACTTTATCAATTTGATAATTCAAATAAAAATGAATTACCAAAACTTGTAAATAAGTTTAAATACAATCCTAATAATCCTTCAAGTCTAAGTAAGAATATTGTAAAGTCTCTTTTAAAAGATAAAACAGGTGTTATTTGGGTAGGTACAAATGGAGGTGGAATTAATAAATTTGACTTAGAAAGAAAACAATTTGAACATATAAAAAAAACATTAGAACCGTCAAGTTTAAGTTATGATAAAATAAGATCTTTATATGAAGATTCAAATGGTGCTCTTTGGGTTGGTACAGAAGGTGGAGGTCTAAATATGTTGCCTAAAGGAGATATAGATGGTTTGTACAAAGGATTCGTTAAGTACCCAAGAATTAGAAAACCTTTTGTAACAATAGAAATTAAACGAGAAGGAAAAAAAATATTATTAATTGGTGCAGAAGATTCACCTGGTTTGTATGAGTTAGATATTACAAACCCAAATGATATAAATAAAGTTAGTATTGAAAGTTTTGATGGTATAACAGGTAGCGTTTTCGCTTTAAAAGAAGATACAGATAAAAATTTATGGGTTGGTACTTATAGCGCAGGAGTTAATAGAAGGCTTTATGACACGAAAACAAAAACATATAAAAAGGATATTTTAGCGAATAACAAACTTGACTCTACTAGTATTTCAAGTGATATTATTAGAAATATTATAGAAGATACAGAAGGTAATATTTGGTTTGCTACAGGTAATGGTTTGTGTAGATTAGATAAAGATGAAAAAACAAAAAAGCATCCGAAATTTAAAATTTATAAAAACATACCATCAAACCCTAAAAGTATAAGTCATAACTATATTTTAGAATTATTTCAAAGCTCAAATGGAGACATTTGGATTGGAACACTTGGAGGTGGTTTAAATAAGTTAGTGTCTTCTGAAGATGGATCTTCAGATACTTTTATCTCTTATAAAATTGAAGATGGTCTGCCAAATAATGTTATTAAAGGTATTTTAGAAGACGATAAAAACAACCTTTGGCTTTCTACCAATAAAGGACTTTCAAAGTTTAACCCAGTTAATAAAACAGTTAAAAATTTCGATGTTAATGATGGTTTACAAAGTAATGAATTTCAGGAATTAGCAAGGTTAAAATGTAAAAGCGGAAAGTTGCTTTTTGGTGGAATTAATGGTATAAATTCTTTTTATCCAGAAGAAATTCATGATAATCCTTATGAAGCAGAAACTGTAATAACAAAATTGTCTATTTCTAATGAAGATGTATCTATTGGTGAAAAAGTGAACGGTAGAGTTCTTCTAGAAAACTCCTTATCTACCACAAAGAATATTAAATTAAAATATATAGAAAATAGTTTCTCATTTGAGTTTTCATCACTTCATTTTGCTTCTCCAGAAAAAAATAAGTACGCTTATAAATTAAACGGTTTTGATAATGAGTGGATTTATACATCATCAAAAAAACGTTTTGCAACTTACACCAATTTACCACCAAATAATTATACATTAATGGTAAAAGCATCTAATAATGATGGTGTTTGGGACACTACTCCTTCAATATTAAATATTGAAATAACACCTCCGTTTTGGCTTACTAATTTTGCGTATTTTATTTATTTATTAATGGTTGTTGGCCTGTTGTTTTTGTTTAGAAGGTTTACTATTATTGGTACTAGAGAGAAGCATCAATTAGAAATCGACCATTTAGAAACAGAAAAAAATGATGAACTTCAGAAAATTAAATTCGAGTTTTTTACCAATATTTCTCATGAGTTAAGAACACCTTTAACGCTAATTAAAGGCCCTTTAAAATACTTACAAAAAAATGGAGAAAAACTAAATCAAAATCAAATTCAAGAGCAATATGGTTTAATGGAAAAAAATAGTGATTCTTTATTAAGACTGGTGAGCCAACTGCTTGATTTTAGAAAAGTGAATCAAGGTAAAATGAGATTAGTAATGAGAAAAAGTAATATAGTCTGTTTTATACAAGAACTATGTGAACCTTTTCAGTTTTTAGCAAGTAAAAACCAGTGCGAGTTTAATGTTACTTTTCCTAAAGAAAAAATAGTATCATGGTTTGATCATGATGCAATCGAAAAAATAATGAATAATCTTTTATCAAATGCATTTAAATTTACAAATGAAAAAGGGAAAGTTAATGTAGATATAGATGTTGAAGAAGTAATAGGAGGTAAACACGTTGTTGTTATAAAAGTAAAAGATAATGGTTTGGGTATAGATAAAGAACAACTTCCAAATATTTTTGATCGTTTCTATATTGATAAAAGTAAGCAAAAAAGCAACCCTAAAGGCATCGGAATTGGATTGTCTTTTGTGCAACAAATAGTAAAGTTACATCAAGGTAGTGTAGATGTAGTGAGCGAGTTAAATAAGGGAGCTACTTTTATTGTAAAACTCCCATTAGAAAAAGATGCTTATGAAAACATCCCAGAGTTAACATGTAAAAGTAGTAATGATACAGATTTCTTAGTAAGAACTTCTGAGACAGACTCTATAGCTATAAGTATTAACGATGAAATTGTAGATTTAGATATAGATAAAGAAAGATCTGAAAAACCAGTTTTACTAGTTGTTGATGATAATGAAGATATTAGAAAGTTTTTAAAACAAGCTTTAAGTGCAGATTATATTATTTATGAAGCTGAAAATGGTAAAGTAGGTTTAGATAAAGCGAATGAAATAGTACCTAATATTATACTTACAGATGTTTTAATGCCAGAAATGGATGGTATTGAATTCTGTAATGCTGTAAAATCCCAAAAAGAAACTAGTCATATTCCTGTTATAATGTTAACAGCAAAACTCTCTCAAGAGAGCGAAATTCAAGGACTGAAAACTGGGGCAGATGACTATATTAGAAAACCTTTTGATATAGAACTTTTAGAAGTAAAGCTTAAAAACATAATTAAGTATAGGGATAAATTAAGAAAACGTTTTAATAAAGACATCTCTTTTAAACCGAAAGATGTAACTGTTACTACTTTAGATGAGAAATTTTTACAACAAGCTATAGAGATTGTTGAGAAACATATGATGAATACTGACTTTAGTGTAGAAATGTTAGTGAAGGAAATGGGCTTAAGTAGAAGTAATCTATATCTTAAATTTAAAGAAATTACAGGTCTTTCATCTAGTGCATTTATTAGAAATATTCGATTAAAACGAGCAGTACAACTCTTTGAAAAAAGCGATTATTCAGTAAAAGAGATTATGTACATGACTGGTTTTAATACAGCTTCTTATTTTGCTAAATGTTTTAAAAAGCAGTTTGGTGTAATACCAAGTGAATATGTAAGACAGAATGTAAATAACCGAGTTTTAAAAGACGTTACATTAGATGATTCTTTTGATGCAGATAAATAATTTTTTTATATAAAAAGACCTTTCAAATTTTAAATTTGAAAGGTCTTTTTAGTTTTATTTAGGTTAGAGTTTTCTATTTTCCTAATTTAAAAACTTGCTCTAAGGCAATCCATTTTTCGCCATCTTTTGCCCAAGGTAATTCTTGTTGGTAATCCCACATAAGATTTTCCCATTCTTGTACTTTAGGATTGTTAGTGTCCATTTCTGCCTTTTTAGCAGGATCAAATGTTTCATCAACTTCCATAATCATAAACATTCTATTTCCTGTTAAATAGATTTCCATATCTGTAATTCCTGCACCAGATATACTTTGTGTTATTTCTGGCCACGCATTACCCGCAGCGTGATATTTTTTATATTCTGCAATTAATTTAGAGTCATCTTTTAAATCGCAAGAATAGCAAAATCTTGTTGTGCTCATATTTTATATTTTTAAGTTATTTTTTTATTCCTAAAATAGAAAAAGAGCTGAAAAAATCAGCTCTTTTGTGTCTTGTATTATAAATGTTATTTACTCGTTTTCCAAGTTGCGTAACCATATCTAGCAACAACAGCTAAACAGATAAGAGGTAAAATGAATGAGAAGTTAACTTCTGGTATAAATCCTAATATTTTCATATCAGCAAAACCAGAACCACCCCAGTCTAAAATCCAACCTTGTAATATAGGTAACAATGCTCCTCCAACAATAGCCATAACTAATCCTGCAGAACCAATTTTTGCTTCATCACCCATATTCTTTAATGCAATACCGTAAATTGTTGGAAACATTATAGACATAAATAAAGAAACAGCTACTAAAGAATATAAACCTAAAGTTCCGTGAATTAAAATTGCTCCTGCACAGAAAATAACGCCTCCAATACCGAATAACATTAAAATTCTAGAAGGATTTATCGTTTTCATTAAACCTGTACCAATCCATCTTCCTGAAAGGAAAATAATCATTGCTGCAACATTAAACCAAGTTGCTGTTAATTGTTCATCTACTGGTAAGCCTTCATTTAAATTATCAACATATTGAAAAATATAGGTCCAACACATAATTTGTGCACCAACATAAAAGGCTTGTGCAACAACACCTTGTTTGTAGTTTTTGTTTGCAAAAAGTTTATTAAAAGATTCTGATAAAGACATTTTATCTTCTTCAGCTGTTTTAGGCATTTTAGTAAAAAAAATAATGCTCATTATTACTAAAACCAATACACCTAAAGCAATATATGGAATACTAATAATGCTAAGATCGTTTTCTCTTACGGCAGATTTTGCAGTTTCAGATAACGTATCATAAACTAAAGCTCCACTAGCATCTTTATCGTCAGAACGTAAAGCAGATATTACAAATTGTTGAGCTACAATCATCCCTAATAAGGACCCAATAGGATTAAAAGCTTGTGCTAAATTTAAACGTTGAGTAGCAGTTTCTTTATCACCTAAAGATAAAATTAAAGGATTTGAGGTTGTTTCTAAGAAAGCTAATCCACAAGTAATTACCCATAATGAGATTAAAAAGAAATTAAATTCTTCAAAAATTGCTGCTGGATAAAACATGAATGCACCAACTGCATACAAACTTAATCCTAAAATAATTCCTGATTTATAACTGTATTTTCTAATAAATAATGCTGCTGGTAATGCCATAAAGAAATAACCAAAGTAAAACGCAAATTGCACTAAAGATGCTTGCACGTTTGATAGTTCTGGCATTACTTTTTTAAATGCAGAAACCATTGGGTTTGTAAGGTCATTTGCTATTCCCCAAAGGGCAAATAAAGATGTAATAATAATAAAAGGAAAAAGTAATTCTTTTCTTACTACTGGGATTTTAGAAAGTTTATTCATTTTTAAAATGTAAGTTAATTAGTTAAGTAAAAATAAAAAAACACAAACCATTCTCTCGAATGATTTGTGCATTTATATAGAACATATGTGTTTTATTCAGTTAATAAAGATCTGTCTAAATTAACATAACCACCATCAACAGCAATAAATTGACCTGTTGTATGTGATGATTTTTTAGAAATTGTAAATAAACATTGATCAGCAATTTCCTCTGGAGTTGTCATTCTGTTTTCTAAAGGAATTTTCTTTACAATAGATTTTAGTTTTTCTTCACCATTCTCTAAAGTCTTAATCCAAGCGTCATAAGCTGGCGTCCAGCTTTCTGCAATAATAATTGCGTTAGAACGGATTCCGTGTTTTATTAAATCTACAGCCCATTCTCTTGTTAAACCTAAAACTCCACCTTTAGATGCAGCATATCCAGAAGTACCACCTTGACCAGTTAAACCAACTTTAGAACCAATGTTTAAAATGTTTCCTTTAGATTTAATTAAAAAAGGTAAAGCGTGTTTTACTACTAAAAAGTAGCTCACCATATTTAACTTTAGAGAATCCATAAATTCTTCATAAGAAGCATCTAAGCCAACGCCATCATTAACACCAACGTTGTTAATTACAGCATCAATTCTTCCATATTTTTTTGATACAGTTTCAATTGCAGTTTCTATTTGTTTTGGGTCTGTAACATCAGTCTGACAAAAAATGGCATCAATTCCTCTTTTTTGTAATTCTTCTACATATTCAAAACCTCTTGCATTTCTATCAATTATAGCGGGAATTGCTCCTTCATCTGCTAATTTTTGTAGAATTGTTTCTCCAATACTACCTTTAATTCCAGCAGCGCCACTTATTAAAACTACTTTATCTTTTAAACCTAAATCCATAGTGTTTGTTATTTTATATTATAGAATATTCTAGCGTTTTCACCCATAATAGAAACCTGTTCTTTAGAAGGATGTTTTGCTATAAAATCTGTTACTAATTCTTTAATTTCTTTATAATTTCCGGCGACTAAACATACTGGCCAATCAGAACCAAACATTACTTTTTGCCATCCAAAAGCTACTAACACTAATTTCATATATGGTGCAATTTGTTCAGGAGTCCAAGTTTTGTAATCTGCTTCTGTAACCATTCCTGATAATTTGCAATAGACATTTTTGCATTTACCAATTTCAAACATTATTGCTGCCCAACCATCATAAAAACCATCTTTAATATATGGTTTTGCAATATGATCGATTACAAATTTTTGTTTTGGAAATCTTTTTACCAATTCTAAAACAGCACCTAATTGATGTGGAAATACTAAAATATCATAGGTAAAACCATGCTTTTCTAAAGCTGCAATTCCTCTTAAGAAATTGGGTCTTAATAAAAAGTTATGATCTGCTTCACCTTGTACAACGTGTCTAAAACCTTTCAGTTTTGAATGTTTACTGTACTTTTCTAATACTTCTTCAATATTTTCTGCTCGTAAATCTACCCAACCAACAACTCCTTTTATAAAATCGTTTTTATCGGCTAAATCTAATAGAAAATCTGTTTCTTCTAATGTTTGATCTGCTTGTACAGCAACACAACCATCAATTCCATTTTCCGCATATAATTTTTGTAAATCCGAAGGCATAAAATCTCTACGGATTACCGACATTTCATCGTCAATCCATTCGTGTTTTACGGGTTCGTATTTCCAAAAATGCTGATGTGAATCAATAACCATATTTCAAAAAATTATTTTACAAATGCATCTAAAGTTGCTTTCATTCCGTCATTTACAATTGCACCTAAATGCGCAGTAACTTCTTCTTGAAGACCATCTATTTCTGTTAAATCTGTTCCCCAGAAATCAGAATTTGATAATGTTTTTTCTGCAACTTCAACAAAGTTATTACTACTCCAAGCACTTTTAAAGAAATCTAAAACACCAGCATCATCTTTTACAGTTATTGGCGTTCCGTTTCTATCACCTTTATAAAAAGCAATTAAAGAAGCTAATGAGAATAATAAATTCTTTGGCAGTTCATTTTTACGTTTTACATACTCTAATACTGATGGTAAAACTCTTGTTTTGTATTTAGAAACTGAATTTAATGAAATACTCATTAATTCGTGCTCTAAATATGGATTTCTGAAACGGTCTAAAACGTCTGCAGAAAACTGACTTAATTCTTCTTCTGGTAAATTTAAAGTAGGAGAAATATCATTAAATAATGCATTTTTCAAAAAGGTACCTACAACATCATCTTCTAGAGATTCACGAACTCTATCAATTCCGTATAAATAACCAACAGGAACTAACGTTGTGTGAGCACCATTTAAAATACGCACTTTACGTGTTCTATAAGGTTCCATATTGTCCGTAAAAACAACATTTAATCCACAAGCTTCAGAAGGAAATTCTTCTTTTACAGAAGCAGGACCTTCAATTACCCATAAATGGAATTGTTCTCCTTCTACAACTAAATTATCTTTATAACCTAATTCTTCAGTAATTGCATCCATTTTATCTCTTGGATAACCAGGTACAATTCTATCAACTAAAGTATTACAGAAAATATTGTCTTCATTAATCCACTCAACAAACTCAGCTCCTAAATTCCAATCTGCTGCATATTGAAGTATTATTTTCTTTAAATTATCTCCATTTCTATCAATTAATTCACAAGGAATAACAATTAAACCTTTGTCTGAAGCACCTCCAAAAACTTGGAAACGTTTGTATAATAAAGCTGTTAATTTCCCTGGAAAACTACTTTGTGGAGCATCATCTAATTTATCATCAGCATTATAAGAAATACCAGCTTCAGTAGTGTTAGAGATAACAAAACGTAAATCTGGATTTTCAGCATTTGCTAAATAATCTGCATAATTAGAGTAAGGATTAATTCCTCTCTGAATACAATCGATAACTTCCTTTTCACTTAAAACTTCGCCGTTTTTAATTCCGTTTAAGTATAAAGTGTATAAACCATCTTGATCGTTTAACATTTTAATTAAACCCTGATCTATAGGTTGTACAACTACAACACCAGCATCAAAATCTGCTTTTTTATTCATTTCGTGAATCATCCAGTTTGCGAAGGCTCTTAAAAAGTTTCCTTCTCCAAATTGTAAAATTCTTTCAGTATACGTGTTTGCTTTTACTGTTGTTCTATTTAATGATTTCATTTTGTAATTTTTATAATGATATTCCTCTTTTCCAAGGAATAAAATCGTTGTGTCCTTTTACTACTGCTTTTGCAGGTGTTTCTCCACTTGCAACGCTAATAATATGTTCTAATATTTTTTCTCCCATTGTTTGTATAGTGTCTTCACCTGTAATTACTGTACCAGCATTGATATCAATAATATCATTCATTCTTTCGAACAAATTAGTGTTACTAGACATTTTTAAAACCGGAATTATTGGATTTCCTGTTGGAGTTCCTAAACCTGTTGTAAATACAACCACATTACAACCAGAACCTGCTAAACCAGTAGTACTTTCTACATCATTTCCTGGAGTACATAATAGATTTAAACCTGGTTTTGTAATTTGTTCTGCATAATCTAAAACCTCAACAACTGGAGAAGTTCCACCTTTTTTAGCTGCACCTGCAGATTTCATTGCGTCTGTAATTAAACCATCTTTTATATTTCCTGGTGATGGATTTGCTTCAAAACCAGAACCAACAGCTATTGCTGCTGCAGAATAAGAACGCATTAATGAAGAGAATTTTGAAGCATCTTCTTCATTTACACATCTATTGATAATGTTTTGTTCAACACCATTTAATTCTGGGAATTCTGCCAAAACAGGAGAACCTCCTAAAGCAACTAATAAATCTGATGCATATCCTAAAGCAGGATTTGCAGAAATTCCTGAAAATCCATCAGAACCACCACATTCTAAACCAAGAACAAGCTTGCTTAAAGGTGCTGGTTTACGTTCTATTTTATTCGCTTCAATTAAACCAACAAAAGTATGTTTTACCGCTTCTTCAATTAATTGACGCTCGCTTGCACTTTTTTGTTGCTCTAAATAATGAACCGGTTTTGTTGAATTTGGATCTACTAACTTTAGTGCCTTTTCTAGCATTTCTATCTGAGCATTCTGACATCCCAAACTAAAAATAGTAGCTCCAGCAACATTAGGATTTGCAATATAACCTGCTAAAAGGCTACATAAAACTTCAGAATCTTGACGAATTCCTCCACAACCACCATCGTGTTTTAGAAACTTAATTCCATCTACATTTGGGAACAATCTGTTTTTAGATAATTCTTCTTTTGTAGCAATAATTGGTGTGTTGTAAATATCTTCAGTAGAAGCTCCTGCTTTATATTGAGCAATTAAAGCATCAGTATCTACAGCAAAATCTTTTTTAGTTTCGTAACCTAGTTTTTCTGCTAAAGCACCTTCTAAAACATCAATATTTCTGTTTTCGCAAAAAGTTAAAGGTATAACTAACCAATAATTTCCTGTTCCTACTTTACCATCTTCACGATGGTAGCCATTAAAAGTTCTACCTTCAAAATTAGAAATATCTGGAGAAGACCAAGTATATTCTTCATTAGAATCATTAAAATCAGCAGAAGCATGTTTAATGTTCTCTGTAGTAATTGCTTCTCCATCTTTTATCGGAAGAACTGCTTTACCAATTAAAACACCGTACATAAATATTTCGTCGCCAACATTAAAATCATTTAAAGCAAATTTGTGTTTTCCTTTAATATCTTCTTTTAATATAATCTCTTTTCCAGCAACAGCAATTTTAGTTCCTTTTGCTAAATTAGTAATGGCAACAATAAGATTGTCTTTTGGATCTATTTGAACGTAATTTTTAGACATTTTAATTTTTATTAAAAGGTTACAGTTGCTTTAATTACTCCGTTTTTTGGATCTAACCAACTATCGAAGTTTTCAATCATTTCTGTAAAAGGTACATTATGTGTTATAAAAGATTCTGTAGGAAACTGACCTAAAACACTAATTACGTGTTCAAAATCTTCAGTTGTTGCATTTCTACTACACATTAAAGTCATTTCTTTTGCGTGAATTTTTGGATGTGTATACGTTAACTCTCCTTTAGAAAGACCCACTAATACAAATCTACCTCCATGTGCCATATAATCAGGACAAGACTCTAAAGCATATTTATTTCCTGATGCATCAAAAACAGCTGTACATAAATCACCATTAGTAATTTTTTCTATTTCTTTAACAGCATTGTCACCAGCTTTTACAATATAATCGACACCAATTTTTTCCTTGGCATATTTTAATCTGTCTTCAACCATATCAATTGCGATTACTTTAGCACCTTCAATCTGAGCTAATTTCATAATTCCAATTCCAATTGGTCCACAACCAACAACTACAACAAATTCATCTTTTTTAATATTTGCTCTTCTAACTGCATGTGCTCCAATTGCTAAAGGCTCTACGATTGCCATTTCATCATTAGAAAGATTATTTGCAGGTAATAAAATATTTGTAGGAACTGTAATTTGCTCTTGCATTCCTCCATCTCCATGAACACCAAGTACAGAAATATTTGTACAACAATTTGTTTTTCCGTTTCTACAAGCGATACACTTACCACAACTAATGTATGGCATAACTACAACTTTATCTCCAGCTTTAATTCCTTTTTCGTTTTCTCCAATTTCTAAAACTTCAGAAGCAAGTTCATGCCCTAAAATTCTTGGGTATGTGAAAAAAGCTTGATTACCTGCATAAGCATGTAAATCTGTTCCACAAATTCCTACTTTATTAATTTTTAATAAAGCTTCATTTTCTTTTCTTATTGGAGCTTCTTTTTCTTTAATTAAGAACTCTCCCGGTTTTTGACATACAACGTATTTCATAGGATAATAATGAATGATTTAAGATACAAAATTAGATTTATTAATAGATGAAGTCTACCATATATAATACATTTACTGATACTTTAATTGCATTAAAAAAAATATTTTCACTATTATTGTATTATAAGTTCAAAAAAATAGAAATAATGAAACTTCATTTTATAGACAGAAGTGATTTAAAAAACAATACGTTTACAATAACACATCATGATTATCCTTATTTTTTAAAAATTTGGCACCATCACAGAGAACTAGAGTTGGTGTTATCTATAAAAGGTAAGGGAACCAGGTTTGTAGGAGATAGTATTCTAAAATTTGATGAAGGCGATTTAGTACTTATAGGAAAAGATTTACCTCATTTATGGTTAAATGATGATGAGTATTTTGAAGAATCATCTAATTTAAAAGCTGAAGCAATTGCCATACATTTTAGAGAGGATTGTCTTGGAGAAAGTTTTTTTAAGATTAATGAAATGAAAGTAATTTCAGATATGTTAGATAAATCTAAATATGGTATAAAATTTTTGAATATCAGTGCTGAATTAGTTCGTAAAATTAAAATTATTTCTACACTAAATGGAGTAGAAAAAATTATAGGAATGATTGGTATTTTAAAAGACCTTGCTTACTGTGATACATATGAACTATTAGCTAGTAAAGGGTTTATAAATTCATTTAACAAAGAGAGTCATCGAAATTTAGACAAAGCTTACGAGTATATCTTTAATAATTTTAAAACTCAAATGTCACTTATTGATGTTGCAAAAATTGCTTGCATGAATCCATCGTCTTTTAGTAGACTTTTTAAAAAAGTAAACGGTAAATCATTTTCAGAATATTTAAATGAAGTTAGAATTGGGTACGCTTGTAAACTTTTAATGGAAAAGGATAAGAATATTTCTAAAGTATGTTATGAATCTGGGTTTAATAATATATCTAATTTTAACAGAAGATTTAAGGCTTTAATGTTAATGTCACCTAAAGTTTACACGAAGCATTATAAGGGTTTTAATGTGTAATGTTTAAATGAAGATGATTCTGTTTTTAAAAAAAAAAACACATTTTTCAATATGAAAAATGCGCTCTTTATTAATTAACAAATTAACTCAAATATTTTTGACTTAGACTTACATATCGATTTGTAATACATAAGCAAAATCGCATGGTTTGTTTGAAGGCATTTCAACTTTTAATCCTTCTGTTGTTTGAGACCATTTTAATTTTTCTTTACTTCCTAACATTTTAACTGATGTTATTTTATCTGTTTTTTCTTGAATAGATTTTATTACAACACTATTTGTTTTTGGCCATTCCATCATAATGGCAAATACTTTACCTTCTTTTTGTGTAAATCTAATATCTTGACCGGTAAAAGCTTTGTTTTTTCCTTCTGAGTGATGCCCTTTTGCAACTTCAGTTGGACCTTCACCAAAAGTTCTCCAATATTTTGTGTCGTAAATTGCATCACCATTTATGGCTAACCAATCTCCCATTTGTAATAAGATTTTTTCTTGATCCTCAGGAATTGTTCCATCTGCTTTTGGACCTACATTTAATAGTAAGTTTCCGTTTTTAGAAACAATATCAATTAAATCATCTATTAACTGATTTGCAGTTTTAGATTGCCAATCAGCAATATGACACCAAGAGTTTTTACCAATAGAAGTATCTGTTTGCCAAGGTAATTTTCTTATTCCAGGAAGTTTTCCTCTCTCTAAATCGTAAATTACAGTTCCTTCTGGAAAAGCTTCATGACTAAAGTTTTTGTCTTGTAGCACAACTTCTTTATTCCATTCAATTCCTTTATTATAATAGTATGCAGCTAGTTTTGGTCTGTAAGCTTCAAAAGCAGGCATATCTAACATAAAATCAAACCATAAAATATCTGGTTGATAATTATCAATTAAATCTTTAGTTCTATTCCACCATAATTCTTTAAACTCTTCAGAAACGGGTTGTGTAGGATCTGTTCCTTTTTTAGAATATAAATCTGAGTTTTTAGGGTCTGTAGTATCAAAATATTTTTCTTTATTGTAAAAAGACCAGTTAAAAGCATAATGAGAAGAAGCTCCCATAATCATACCTTCTTTTCTTCCTTCTTTAAATAATTCTCCTAAAATATCTCTTTTAGGTCCCATATCATAAGCATTCCAACGAGTTGTATTCGATTTGTACATAGCAAACCCATCATGATGATCTGCTACAGGAACAACATATTTAGCACCCGCTTTTTTAAATAACGCTATCCATTTAGCTGCATTAAAATTTTCTGCTTTAAACATTGGAATAAAGTCTTTGTAACCAAATTCTTTTTGATCTCCAAACGTTTTCTTGTGATGTAGATATTCTCTAGTAGCTCCAGCTTTTTCAACTTTTAAAGTAGCACTCAATCTGTTTTTATCCAGATACATATTTCTAGGATACCATTCAGAACCATAAGCAGGAACAGCATATGCACCCCAGTGAATAAAAATTCCAAATTTCTGATTGTTAAACCATTCGGGGTCTTTATAGTTTTTCTTTATAGATTCCCAATTTGGTTTAAAGACTTTTTCAGCCTTTACTGTTTCATTTTTAGCAAGTTTATTATTTTGTTTTCCACCACAAGATGATAATACTAGCAGTATAATGGCAGCTAAAAAATAATTTAATTTAATTTTCATATAATTTGTATTGGTTTGATAAGTGCAATACATGTGTAATTTGCGATGCTAAATTCTTGTTTTATAAAGAGTATTAAAGTCTCTAATGTTGAAAATTCTATAACAAATGAGTTTTTTTATTTCTTTCTCACTATTAAAATGGCATCAGCTTTGTCTCTCCATGGAGAAACTTCTGCTTTACCTTTCTCAAAATCAATTGCTTCTGTGTATTTCCCAGTCAATGTATTGAACCATTGCATAGTAGCAGATGATTTATTTTCTTTAGATAAAAACCAAAGTTTTATTGCGTAATTTTCCTTAGGTACATACATAAGTGAGGTACCTGTTTTTTTATTGGTTAAATTATAACCACTACTGTTTTTCCAGCTTTGTGGTTCAAAATCTTGAAAATTTAGATCAGTGAATAATTTTCTAAGATGTTTAAAGTATTCAAATTTTGGTTTGTAAAAGTCTTTAGATTGTTCATATGGGTTATGTATTACAACATTCCAAGATGCACCTTGCCAATAATATGTTGTGTATGCACCAGAAAACAAACACAGATAATTACGTCTCAAACAAGTTTCTGCATTTGTATAGTTTCCGGGAAAAACATTGTAAGGAGATTCTTCATAACCACCATGTTCTATATTAAATATTGGTTTATTTTTAAATTTATTTTTTGCATTTTGCATTTTTGTATACAAAGTTGAAGCCCAATCTTGTGTAGAAATAAAATCGACTTCATCTGCGTGTTTCGTACAAAATCCAAAATCATGCACAGAAACTAACCTATCAAAAGAATCAATTTTTCGAATCCTTGTAATGCGCTCAGAAATATACTCTTCTGTTGCTCTTCCATAATAAAGAGCTTCTTTACTTACATCCCAAATAATATTAGGAAAAGCCTGATAACGTTTTACAACATAATCAAAATATCTATTGTCTTCAAGAGTATTCATATCTGGCCAAGAAACTAATTTGTTCCAAACATAGATCATTAAATGACTAACTATTTCTCTATCATGCATTTGATAAATAACTTTATCTAAATGATTGAAAAAAGCAGGGTTTAATGATGAATAATCTGGTTTTTCATTACTTCCCATAAATGGGAAAATATCTTGTCTTCCCCCGTATTCATGTTCAGGGTGAGATTTTAACAGCGAGTCTTTTTTCCAAGAAACATCATGAGAATATACATTCATCACAATTTGATTGAAGCCATTTTCTTCAATTAAATCTAGTAGATGATTTGTTTTTTTTAATTCCTTTTTATTGTAATCTAAGGCGAATAACCAATCGCATTCAAATGCCAAATTAAAATAATGGCTACTATCTTCATAATAAAAATGTTTTGGATCTTCTTTCTTTAGAACGATTCCTCCATGTCTATTGTTTTTAGAATTTTCAGTTACCGTAAAAGTTCCTTTGTTTCCTGTAAAACAAGTTTTATTACCAATAATTTGATAGTTAAATAGTCCTGTTTTAGAAGAAGAATAACGTAAAACCCATTCTTTATTTCCATTGAAAAAAAGTGGAATTTTTTGTGTTTTATTATCGGAAATTATATTTGCAAATAACTCAATTTCATAAGGGTTTTTAAATGTTTTTTTCGATTTAAAAACAACATCATTAACAGACCATTGCTCTATAGAAATCGATTTGTTTTTACGATTGTATTCCCATTCTCTTATTTGAGCAAATGAAATTGTGCTGATAAAGCAAACTATTAAAAAGAATTGTTTTTTTAGTGTATTTTTCATTTTAAGAATTAATATGGGTTATGAGATATTATTTAATGGTTATTCGTTCTATTTTCTATATTTATAATTACCGAGCTAACATGTCCGCCAGAATCTGGAAAAGTAATTTCTAAATTATTATTTCCTTTTACTAGAAATTTAATATCTATTGGAATTCCTATAACACCAAAGAAACGTTTTCTAGGTAATTGATCATAACCTGCCCAATTATTAGGAATATCTATTTTGTTACCATTAAGAATTATAATTGGTTTCTTGCTTAATTTGTGTGCTCTTCCAATACCCATTTTAATAGATGCTCTCCCGTTTTTAATAGCTTCAATACCATTAAAACTGAAAAGAAGAGGTTGGTTTTTTTGAATGGCTTGTAAATAGGTTTCAGTGTAGTAATTACTTTCTTTAATACTATTATTAAATTCAATATTCGTAACATCACATTCAAGAATTATAGTTTCGCCAGCTTTTAGATTTACAGTTTCTAAATTAGTTTCTGTTTTTAAATAGGTTAGTTCTGGTAAACCTTTAGAGTTTTTGAATAAGCGTCTTAAAGTGTTTTTTTTAATATAGTTTGAACTATTATTTAAAAAGGTTAACGAGGTGTTTTTATTTTCATCACTTAAATTATTTAAAGCAATAAAAATTTTTCCTTTTTTTGAAAATCCATGTATTTGAATATCAGGATTGTTTGAGGAAACTTCAATACGTTTACCTTCTACATCTTTCCATAATTCATAAAACTTGGTAAGATGCGTAAATGTATAAGAACCATCCGTTTCCTTCTTTTTTAATACCCAAGGGTAAGGATATCCATTAGGATTTCTCTTCTGATCTCTATAAAACCAATTTGCCTTTGCTGTAATAAACGGAACAGCTTTCAATAATCTATCTGGTTTGTCTAGTAATTGCATTAATATTTTATTGTATGCAATTAAACAAGTGGCGTTTAATTCTGGCGAAAAAGGTTCGCCAATTAGTCCTTTGGCTGTATAACCATATTCTGAAATTAGATGTGGTTTTACAATAGCCCATTTTTTAAAACTATACGCTTCAATTAAATCTAAAATAGCTTCAGAATTACTTCCAGATCTGTAGCTAAAACCACCTTGAACATTTCTTCCGTCATAAATATGTGTCGCAAAAAATTGCATACTTTCACCAGCAATATCCATAAATGTTTTCATTCTGGTATTCCAGTGTGAAAAATCTTTCCTTTCCACTTCTGGGTATGCTGAAGAATAACCCCCAACCATAATATCGGGAATTTCCTTATGCACTTTATCTGCAATTACTTTATGAAGTTTAGACATTTCTATGATTACTGCTTCTGTTTCATTCCAAGATTCTACGTAATCTATAGAATGCACAAAAGGCTCATTCATAACCTCGTAATATTTCGGCATTAAAGGATATGCATTCTTTATAAAAGCAGCGTTATATGCTGCAATTTTATTGTAATCTAAATTTAATTGAAAGGCATCTTTAGGGTGGTCTGTTATTATTAAATCTGTAGTTGCAAAATCTTTGAATAAAGCACTCCTTTTTATTTGGGCATTTTTTATTTGAGCAGATTTTTTAGCTTTTGCTATTGATGGTATTTCTGTTTTCGAATTTCTTAAAGGCGATGCTGCACCAAAAGTTCGACCATGTTTAATGCCTAGTTCTTTAAATAAATAATCGGCATCAGAAGCTAAATCGGAATTGGTGTAAGAATCATGCATAGCAAAATACTTTTGTCTATTCAATTCACTTTCGTTACCAATAAATTTTTGCGTAGTAAAATCAATAGTTACTTTGTTTTCTTGTGCGAAAATTGTGTTTAATGTTAGTAAAATGAACGTAAATATTATCTTTTTCATACCTAAATTACTTGAAGAGTTTTTAGTAGCAGTGTAATCAACTTTCTTTAAGTCTGAAACAATAACAGTCTTAGAGCCCATAATGATCAATTTATTGTGTTAATATTTCTTTTTGTATCAATTTTGTTAATTTGTTTGCAATAACTTTATGGTCTTCAACTTTTGGGTGTCCTGGTGAATTTTTATCAGGAACAAAACAAGTGTAGATTTTATTGTCATTTAAACTTTTTACCGCTTCTTTTACATAATTAGGCCAAGGAGACTTCTCATTTGTGATATCCATATTTCCTAAAACACATACAATATCTGCATTTTTGTATTTCCCACGGATTGTTTTTATAAAATTTGCATAATCTGACTTGATTTTTCCTTCATTTGGCTTTGTTTTTCCAAAACGTCTTATAAATTCTTTGTGTTTTGGGTAGTTAACAATCCAAGAATCATTTTGTAAGAGGTTAATTACTACAATATCTGGCTCTTTTTGATTGAAATTCCATTTACTACTTGGGTTATTTGGGTCTAATCTGTCATACATTTCTGGCATAATCATATTGAACCAACTAACCATTATTCCTATTCCTCCACGAGCAATACAAGAGTATTCTGCATCTATATTTCTTGCAGTTAATGCGGCATAAGTGTTATAGTTGTTAGTGACATTTCCTTCTGGTTTATCGTCTCCTGAGTAATCTTCATTTCCATGACCTGCTGTTATTGAATCTCCATAAAATTCAATAAAAATACTTTTCTCAGGGTCTTTATTTAGAATTTTTCCATAAATCTCAAAATTATAAAACAATGTTTTTCCAAAAGTCCATTCGTTTCTTTTAGTGATTTCTATAGAATGATTTTGGTTTGATAATTCTTTGGCTAAAACATATGTATTTAAACCTTTTTCTAACTTTAGGTTTTTAGAAAATACACCGTCAATAAAAATATTAAAATAATTATTTCCGTTTTGATCTTCTAATGTAATTTTTGCCGAAGATCCTTTGAAGTTTATTTTTATAGAAGAACCTGACCAATAAATTTCCGAAGCCTTTTTTTTATTATTACTACCAATCCGTCCTTCGTAAGCGATGTTTTTATTGTTGTAATTTACAATAACAGGCTTTAAAACTATTTGAGAAGTTTTGCAACTAATAAATAAAATAATTGATATAGATAGAAAAAGACGCTTCATTTTAAAAATACTTTTTTTAGATAAAAATACAGGTTGAAAAGTATTAATTATCTAGCTAGACTATAGGTACTCTCGATTTATATGTTGCAACATATGATTTAAACAAGATTGTTAGTCATTAGATAGTTAAATAATTTTAAATTAAAAAGAACATTTGATGCACAATATAGAACATCACTAATTCTACTTTTATAACAGTTATATTACTTTAGTGATAAATTAAAAACATAAGTGAATAAAGAATTAACCTTTTTTGTAGTTACAATTTTATTATTCTTTTCTTGCGGAAAAATGAAAAGCGTAAAGAATTTTCATGAGAATAAAACTTGGGTTTCTATTGAATCTTCAGACAATTCAAAACCAGTAGCAAGACATGAAGCTGCCTTTGTAAAAGTAAAAAACTCTTTTTATTTGTTAGGCGGAAGAGGAATTAGATCTGTTAGTATTTTCGATGTAGAAACTCAGAAATGGAAACAAGGAAAAAAACCGCCATTAGAATTTCATCATTTTCAACCAGTAGTTTATAATGGTAATATTTATATTATTGGAGCTTTAACAGGTAAATATCCTTCAGAAACTCCTGTAGAAAATATTTATATCTACAATCCAAAAAAGGATTCCTGGACGAAAGGTGGAGAAATACCAAAAGAACGATTGAGAGGTTCTACCGGAAATGTAATTAAAGATGATGTTGTATATATTTCTTGCGGAATAAAAGATGGACACAGATCTGATCATAAAAAATGGCTGGATAGTTATAATCTAAAAACAAGAGAATGGAAAGTTTTACCTAATGCTCCAAGAGCAAGAGATCATTTTCAAGCAGTAGAATTAGATAATAAAATTTATGTTGCAGCAGGTAGATTATCAAAAGCACCAAAGGCAACTTGGTCTGAAACAATTGGAGAAGTTGACGTTTATGATATCAAAAAACAAAAATGGTCAACTATAAAAAATAATATTCCAACTCAACGTGCTGGAAATATGGCTTTAGCTTACGGGAAAAATATTCTGATTATTGGTGGTGAATCTGAAGGTCAAACTAAAGCTCATAATGAAGTTGAGGCATTAAATACAAAAACGTTACAATGGAGTAAATATCCATCACTTTTAAGAGGAAGACATGGTACAGGAGTTTTTCTTTTTAAGAATGAAATTTATATAGCTTCTGGTTGTGGAAACAAAGGAGGGTCACCAGAATTAACATCAACGGAAAAATACTAAAACATGAAATATTTTAAATTTTTAGCAATTATTTTACTTGTAAATATTGCTTGTAAGCAAAATAATGAAGTAGAGAAAACAAACACAAAAAAGCCAAATGTAATTTTAGTAATTACAGACGATCAAGGTTATGGAGATTTGGGTGTTCATGGAAATAAAGTAATAAAAACACCTAATGTAGATGCTTTTTATAAAGAGAGTCATCACTTAACAGACTTTCATGTTGGCCCAACTTGTGCACCAACAAGATCTGGATTAATGACAGGTAGATATGCGAATTCAACAGGAGTTTGGCATACTGTTGGAGGTTGGTCTTTATTACGTGCAGAAGAAAAAACAATTGCAGATATGTTTACAGAAGCTGGTTATAAAACAGGCGCTTTTGGTAAATGGCATATGGGTGATAACTATCCTTTTAGAGCACACGATCGTGGTTTTCAAAAAACAGTAATGCATTATGGAGGTGGAGTTCAACAAACGCCTGATTATTGGAATAATGATTATTTTGATGACACTTATTTTGTAAACGGAACTCCAAAAAAGTTTAAAGGGTATTGTACTGATGTATTCTTTGATGAAGCAACAAAATTTATTGAAGAAAGCAAGGAACAACCATTTTTCGCATACATTTCTACAAATGCACCACATGGGCCTTATAATGTTCCTTTAGAGTATTACAATCTGTATAAAGATTTGAGTGATACAGTGTTGGCAGATACTCAAAAACGTTTCTATGGAATGATTACCAATGTTGATGATAATTTTGGAAAACTTCGTAAAAAATTGAAAGATTTAAACATTGCAGACAATACTATTTTAATTTTTATGACTGATAACGGAACTTCTTCTGGGTATTACAATAAAAAAGGAAAAGTTACTGGCTATAATGCAGGAATGCGAGGTACAAAAGGAAGTGAATATGAAGGTGGACATAGAGTGCCGTTTTTTATTCATTGGAAAAATGGTAATATCTCTAAAGCAAAAGATATTAATTTATTAACTGCTCAATTAGATATTATGCCAACTTTGGCTGAATTATGTGGTATTGAACTGCCTAAAGATCATAGAAAAATTAATGGTGAAAGTCTCGTTGCAGCTTTAAAAGGAGAACAAAAAGAAAACAATAGAATGTTGGTTACAGATTCTCAGCGTATGAACTACCCTGTAAAATGGAAAAATTCAGCTACAATGCAGAATAAATGGCGTTTAATTAACGGAAAAGAATTGTACGATATAGGAAATGATAAAGGTCAAAAAAATGACGTAGCAGAACAGAATCCTGAGAAAGTTGCAGAAATGAGAGCGTTTTATGAGAATTGGTGGAAAGAAGTTTCTGTTCAGTTTGATGAAGAAATTAAGATTCCTGTTGGAATAAAAACAGAAAACCCTGTTACATTAACTGCGCACGATGCACATTCTTTTAAAGAAGATTATCCTTGGAATCAAATTCAAATTAGAAACGGAAATGTAGGTTCTGGTTATTGGGCTTTAGATGTAAAAACTGCTGGAGAATATGAAATTTCTTTAAGAAGATACCCAATAGAATCTGAGTTATTAATAAATGCAAATGTACCAAAAGTTACTCCAGAAGATGTTCCTGGTTTACAGTGGACAATTCCTGAAGGGAAAAATCTAAATTTTGTAAAAGCAACAATAGAAATTGCTGATATAAAACAAGAAAACAAAGTTTTAAAAACTGATAAATCATCCACTTTTAAAGTGAATCTAAAATCTGGAATCACAAATTTAAAGGCGAGTTTTTTCAATAATAAAAACGAAGAAAATATTGCGTATTATGTCTACGTAAATAAATTATAACGATGAATAATTTATTAAAAATTAGTTTAATTTTCATTTTATGCATAAGTTCTTCTTGTAAAAAGAAGAAACTAGGAAATCACAAAATGTAATAAAATCAGAAGTAAACAAAGAGTTATTTTACCATTACTCTATTTGGTATGCTTTTGTAAACAAGGTTTTTGAAGGAGATTTATCAGTAGAAAAGTTAAAAACAAAAGGTAATATTGGTTTAGGTTCTTATACAAAACTTGATGGTGAACTAATTATGTTAGATGGAGTTTTGGAACGAGAATTAAAAAATACCACCGTTACAAATCACTTTTATAAAGGTTCAGAAATTATGGTGACTAATAACAAAGATATTGGTGTAATGTTCCAAGAAAAGATATAAAAGAACCTTTTAGATCTAGTGAAAATTATAATAAACTATCATATAATTCTGTATTTACTTGGCAAGCAGACAACGATAAAGGAGTGGCATCAGTGAACTATGTTTTTAAAACTGATACAAAAGAATATCCTTTTGAACCTGGACATTTATATAATTTTAAAAAGTTTGAAAATGGTGTTTATCATCGTCAATTAAAATTGTAAGATTATTACTTTTTAATCTTCTATTTAAGATTTATAAGTCTTATTTAAAAAACCATATGTTGTAATTAAAGGTTTAAATATTAATTAGTTTTGTTATTCTAATAAATATTTTTTTTATGAAAAATAAATACGCAATTTATATCCTATTTTTTCTGTTGTTTTCTTCTGTTTCATTTTTTTCACAAACAGTAACCATAGATTTAGAACAACAAAGGTTTTTAGGAGATGTTTCAGAATTAGATAGATCTAAATATTTTAACGTTCACGATAATAAAAAAGATGATGTTTCTCATCAGTTTTTAATTGATAATAATGTCGGTTTTGGTAGAGAGTTTTGGGGGCCATTTGCCTCTAAAGGTTTAGGGAACTTCCCAATAACACCTCATACTTCAGACGGTATTATTCGTAAAGTGAAAAGAAATGTATATACAGCACATCCTGTAAACGTATGGAGACCAGGGTATGATTCAGAAAAAGCAGGTAATACTGCACTTAGATATTTTATCGATGAAGTTGATGTAAATGGTAGACCAGAATATTGGGAACCATTTAATGAGCCTTTTATAAAAGCAGATTATAACGAATTTACAAGTTTAGGTTATACAACATCTGAAGTAATTACAGAGATGAGTGTATGGTTTAGAGAAATGGCTAAAAAAATTCATAGTGCTCCAGAATTATCTAAAATGAAAGTGATTGGTTTTTCTGATGCATATCCTTCTTTCGAAAGAAGAGGATTTACTAATTGGAGAGACCGTAAAAAGAAATTTATAGACATTGCAGGTTCAGATATGGATGCACTTTCTGTACATCCTTATGATGGTGTAAATGTTACAGGGCAATCTAACGGACGTTCAGGTAGTAATTCTGAAGCAATCTTAGATTTAATTGAAACCTATACAGCACTTAAATTTGGTTCGCCAAAAAAATTAGCAATATCAGAATTTGGTGTTATTAAAAATGAAGATTTATATCCTCCAGGAATTAATGATTCTCAAATTGCTTTGTCCATAAAAGGTTTAAATAATATGTTATTTAACTTTTTTGAAAGAGAAGACAATATAGAAATTACCATTCCTTTTGTTATAGGAAGAGCAGATTGGTATTTTAAACAAGCTAGAAATTACCCTTATGTTTCTTCTTTGGTAATGCCAACAGAATTAAGATCAACACCTAATCCAGAATCTCCATTTTTATACAGAAGTAATGAAATGGTCTTGTCTTGGAAAGCAAATTTTTATAGATTTTGGAAAAATGTTGAAGGTGAAAGAGCAACCATTAAAAGTGATGATTTAGATATTCAAGCACAAATATTTGTCAATGGAACAAAAGCATATTTGGTTTTAAACAATTTAGATGATTCAGATAGAAATGTAAACTTAAGTTTTATTAGTGGAAGTTCAAATGTAAGCGAGGTAATTACAAAATCTATCATAATAAATGGAACGATGGATCCAATATATATTGATGGAGTAACTTCAAGTAATTTACCAACTTCTGTGGAATTAAAAAATGGAGAGACTAAGCTGCTAGAAATTACTTATAATTCTGAAATATCTTTTACCAAAACTATTACAAGAAATAAATATTATGGTAATCCAAGTGATGTTGTTTTAACTTCAGAGTTTGCACCGGTTTTAAAAGCAACTGCAAATACAAATCATACATTCACTTTTTCAAATGTATCTAAAGGCGAGTTAAATTCAGGAAACGCAACATTAAGAATTGGAGTTGGCGTTCCATTAGAAGCAGAGTTTAATGGTGGAGGTGCTTCCGCAGGTCAAGATGAAGGTTTAAATATTATTCCTACAGAAGTAAAAGTAAACGGAACAGCAATTAGTTTACCAAGTAATTGGAGAGGTTATGATCAATCAGGACGAATTGAGTTTTTTGGACTTTTAGAGTTAGATATTCCATACAATTTATTAGTTTCTGGGAACAATAGTGTGACGATAAAATATGCTAAAACACAAGGAGTTTCTTCTGTGGGGATAGGAAATAGTAGATGGGAAAAAGCCAATGTTACAATAGCCTCTGTAGTTTTAAGTGTTGAGAAAAAATCTAATGAACTTTGTACACCTGTAAAATATTATACAGATATAGATAATGATGGTTTAGGAGACCCAAATGATTTTGTTTTTAGTTGTACACCTCTTAAAGATGGTGTTTCAAATGGTAATGATGTTTGTCCTTCAGACCCAACAAATACCTGTAATGATCCTGAAGCAATGACAGGTTTTGTAAGACCAGTTTTAGAGAAAATTGCAAATACAGCAGAATCTTTTGAGGTTACTATAAATTACACAACCCTTCAAGCAGACCAACAAGTTTTTATTGAGTTGAGAAAACCAGGAGCAGGATATTATAGAGGAGCGCATATTTCTCCTGGAATTGCAGAATCTAAAAACAATGTACCTTTAACTATTACGTTGCCAGCTACAGACTTACCATTAGCAAACGGAACGTATCCTTTGTTAACTTATATTAGAACTCCTAAAAGTGGAGGTTTTGATTATGGTTTTGGCGAAACAATTAATTTAGAAGTTGTAGATCCATCAGCCTTAGGAATTGATGCTTTTGAGGCGAAAACTGGTTTAAAAATAAAATCGAATCCAGTAAAATCAACTTTAAGTTTTAATTCTGACAAAGCAAATGGAGAGTCTTATAAAATATTTCAGATAAATGGAAAATTAATTTCTTCTGGAAAATATAGGAATCAAATAAATGTTTCTAGCTTATCAAAAGGATTGTATTTAATTCAAATAAAAGGTGCTGTAGCTAAATTTATAAAAAATTAATTAGTAAGTTTTACTCCTTTTTATCGACTTTGATAACACTTATAGGCCTTCTTTTCAAGATTTATAAGTCTTATTTTAAAAACCATATGTAGTAATTAATGGTTTAAATATTAATTAGTTTTGTCATTCTAACAAATATCTTTTTTATGAAAAATAAATACGCAATTTATATCCTATTTTTTCTGTTGTTTTCTTCTGTTTCATTTTTTTCACAAACAGTAACCATAGATATAGAACAACAAAGGTTTCTTGGCGATGTCTCTAATTTAGATAGAATCAAGTATTTTAATATGCATAATTCTGGTCCAGATGCAGAGTCTGAACAATTTTTAAAGGAACATAATGTAGGTTTTGGTAGAGGTTTTTGGGGGCCATTTGCGTCTAAAGGATTAGGTAATTTTCCTTCTACATCACCTTCTAATGATGGTTTTGTAAGACAGGTAAGAAGATTTATTGCTACTGCTAGTCCTTTAAATGTATGGAAACCAGGATATAGTACAGGTGTTGCAGGTAATGTTGCTGTAAGGTATTTTATGGACGAAGTAAGCGCCAAAGATAGACCAGAATATTGGGAACCTTTTAATGAGCCTTTTATTAAAGCTGGTAAAACTGAGTATACAAGCTTAGGATATACACAGTCTCAAGTAGTTTCAGAAATGAGTGTTTGGTTTAGAGAAATGGCAAAGAAAATTCATAGCACTCCTGAATTAGCAAAAATGAAAGTAATTGGTTTTTCTGATGCATATCCTTCTTTTGAAAGAAGAGGATTCACAAACTGGAGAGATCGTCAGAAAAAATTTATAGATATTGCTGGTACAGATATGGATGCACTTTCTGTTCACCCTTATGATGGAGTTAATGTTACTGGTCAAGCAAATGGGCGTTCTGGAAGTAACTTAGAAGCCATTTTAGATTTATTAGAAACCTATTCAGCTTTAAAATTTGGAGCACCTAAAAAGCTAGCAATTTCTGAATTTGGAGTAATTGAAAACGGAGACATTTATTCTGCAGGTTATAATGATTCTGAAATAGCTTTAACAATAAGAGGGTTAAACAGTATGATGTTTAACTTTTTTGAAAGACAAGATAACATCGAAATTACAATTCCATTTATTACAGGTAAAGCAGAGTTCTATTACAAAACTCCTCAAACAAAACCATATATCCCATCTTTAGTAATTCCTACTGAATTAAGAACAACAGTAAATCCAAATAACGGGTTATATATTAGTGATAATTTTAAATTATCATGGAAACAAAATTTTTATAAATTTTGGAAAAATGTTGAAGGAGAAAGAGCAACAATTAATAGTGATGATTTAGATATACAAGCGCAGGTTTTTGTAAAAGGTGATAAAGCTTATGTTGTTTTAAATAATTTAGATGATGCTGATAAAAATGTAAACCTTAGTTTTTTAAGTGGTGGGAGTAATATCAGTAGTGTTCTTACAAAATCTATTATTGTTAATGGAATTTTAGATCCATTTTATAATCCAGGGTCTGTGTCTAGTTCTGTACCAAGCAGTATTTTACTTAAAAATGGTGAGACTATACTTTTTGAAATAACTTATAATTCAAATCTTACTTTTACTAAAACAATTACTAGAGAGAAGTATTATGGAAACCCAAGTGATGTTTCTTTAACTTCTGAGTTTGCTCCTGTATTAAAAGCAACAGCAAGTACAAGTCATGCTTTTAATTTTTCACGAATAGATAAAGGAACTTTAAACGATGGTAAAGCTACTTTAAGAGTAAGTGTTGGTGTTCCTTTAAAACAAGAGTTTGCATCAGGTTTAGAAGGTCTTAATATTTTACCAGATGAAATTAAAGTAAACGGTACTGCTTTAACTGTGCCTACCAATTGGAAAGGTTATGATCAAACAGGTCGGGTAGAGTTTTTTGGTTTGTTAGAGATTAATGTACCTTATAATTTACTAAATTATGGAAATAATACTGTTTCAATTAAGTATAATAAAACAAAAGGTAATTCTAATATTTCACTAGGAAATAATAGATATGAAAAAGCTAATGTAACAATTGCATCTGTTGTGTTAAGTGTTGAGAGTAAATCTTCTGATTTGTGTACACCAATTAAATTATATGCAGATACAGATGGAGATGGTTTAGGTGATCCAAATAGTTTTATTAATCAGTGTCCACCTGTTGCAGGTTATGTAGAAAATGCAGATGATAAGTGTGTAGACGATTTAGAAAATTCTTGTGCAAATCTTATTCCTGGAGTAATTCAAGCAGAAACTTATACAAATGGTACCTCTAGTGGAGTTCAACTTACAAATAATGATACTTTTGTAGGATATATCCAAAATGGAGATTCAACAGAGTATGAAGTTGAAGTTGAAGATGATGGTGTATATAATTTAAGGTTTTTAGCTGCAGCTGATAATGATGCTGGTGGTAATATAACAATTACAAGCAACAATATTGAAGTAGGAACTGTTACAGTTACTGGTACTGGTGGTTTTAAAATTACCCAAGCTTTTGATGCTTCTGTAAGTTTATCAAAAGGAACTCAAACACTAAAACTTGAATTTAGTGGAGCAGGTAATGGAGGTGGATATTTATTTGATCTAGATTACTTTGTAGGAACTCTAAAAACTTTAGGAGTAGAAGACTATTCATTAAAAAATAATTTAAAAGTATTATCTAATCCTGTTTCAAATTATTTAAGATTTTCGTCTGATTTAGCTGATGGATTAGATTACAAAATATATCAAATCAATGGTAAGTTTGTTAAAAAAGGAGCTTACAATTCTCAGATAAACGTTTCTGATTTAACAACTGGCTTGTATCTTATTAAAGTAGAAAACACAGTTTTAAAGTTTATAAAAAAATAAAGAATCTTACTTTATTGAAAAAAAAAGCCAGTAACTTGAATTCTAGTTACTGGCTTTTTTTATGAAGTTTAAAATCTAATTTATTGTCAATTCAAAAGAATCTGATATTCCTCCTTTATTAAAGGTAGTTTTTTCATTTGCTGATAATGGATACGCATCATCCCAAGAGTAAATGCTAATAGTAACTTTCCCCTTTTTATGAGCTTTTAAAACACCAAATTTATCAATAGTAGCTATCTCAGAATTATCAGAATGCCAAAGAATGTTTGTTCTTGTAGCGTTTTTAGGATAAATTTTATGAGTTAATTGATGAGATTCACCAACACTAAAAGATTTAGTTTTATTTTGAATCCTAAGCTTACAAACACCTTTAAAATCATACTTTTTGATTTCATTTTTTAAATGCATATATCCTTTCTTTTGTTCAGGAGTTAATTCATCTAAATTTATTCCTTTGTAAAAACGAAGTCCAAATCTTCCTTTGTTATAATAGTCTCCCTTTAATTCTAAAGGATCTGTTCTTAAATCAAAAAATCTACCTTCAGGAAAATCTTTATTTGGAGCATAGAACTTGAATTTTTCATTATGAATGTATCGTAATAACTCTTTTTTATTTGTGTAAACCTGATTGTTGTTATACCAAGTATAAATATAATCTCTATGCTTTTGTTTTCCTTCAATTAAATTGTTCCAAAAAGAAACACCATCAAGTTCATTTTCTCTCTGAATTGAAATATCTGTCGCCGCTGTAAGTGTTGGTAAAATATCAACAATATCAACCAAACCATTGTATTTTAATGGTTTTTTTGTTTCATTATTAATTTTATTTGGATTACTAATAATTAAAGGTACGTGCGTTCCGTTATCAGAAGTTCCTCCTTTACGAGCTGGATATACTTCTCCATTTGGCCAAATGTGAGCGAAAGCTTCCTTCGTTCCATTATCACCCATAACAACAATAATAGTATTCTCTGTTAAGTTATGTTCCTCTAGTTTTTTTATTACATTTCCAATCAATTTATCAGTATAAGCAATCATATCTGGCAAGTATTTTTGATCATCACCACTATGACCATTTCTATTATGATTTGCTTCATCAAAGTTATCAAAAAGAGAATTTGGCTTTGTATCAGGAGTTGGTTTATGATCATCGTGTACCAAAAGCATTGGATAATAAAGTAAAAATGGTTTGTCTTTATTCTTATCTATAAATTTTAATGCGTCTCGATTACAGATATCTGGACCATACCATCTTCGTCCTGTTTCTGGATCTAAATCTGTTCTTCCTGTATAATTTACTGTTTTCCCATCAACCACTAAATGAGGATTGATAAAACGTTGTCCTTCTGTTGTTACATCAAAACAAGTAAACTCATCCCATCCAAATTCATAAATATATTTTGCTCCAGGAATTTCTTTAGTTCCTCTTGTTTGCTTCCATTTACCATAAATACCTGTTGCATAACCTGCTTTCTTAAAAATATCTCCAATAGTAATATCAGATTTATGTTGAGATTTTGGTCTTAAATAATTCCTAGAATTATATTTTCCAGACATTAAAGCTATTCTACTGTTTTCACATAATGGATACGCGTGCGCATTATTAAACAGAATTCCTTCAGTTGCAAGTTTGTCAATTACTGGCGTTTCAAACTCAACATTCTCAAATAAACCTCTACTAGATGACAATCTGTTTGCACCATAAGAAGTAACTCCTAAATGACTTAAATCATCGATTAAGATAAGTACTACGTTTTGTTTTTTTTGCTCTTTAATTTTTTGACCGTAAGAATAATTTAGTGATAATAACACTAATATAAAAGTCAAGTAATGTTTAGTTATATTCATATTTATTTGCTTTGTACACCTTTATCTGTCTTTATAGACTTTGCTATTTCAATATCTTTCTTCACCCACTCTAATTGTTTGTTCCAATCAAAAGTACGTAAGCGAGCAAAGTTTTGTGGCAAATATCTATTTACATTAATGTCTCTATATTTTTCCCAATCTTTTAAAGCGTCTTTTAGATAAGAAATTGCTTTTTGTTGATGAGTTCCTTTCCCAGTTTCTTTATAAAAAGCTAATTCTACAGCAGCGCTAAATTTATCAGCATAATAATCACCTAAAAAACTCATAGATTTAATATCTAAAAGCGTTTGTTTTAATTCATTTGTATTTCCTTCAGATAGCAATTTATCAGCATTTATTCTTGAGTTTTTAGAATAATCTCGTAAGTTTTTAATAACTTCTAAAGGTGTTTTTTTGGTGATAACTTCCTTATTTAAAATAGCTTTAGCGTAATCTTCAGCATTTAAGGTGCCACTATCTTGCATTGTAGGATTAGAAATAAATTTATCTATTGGTTTTAAATCATTCCATAATTCCATACAAGCTTCTGGTTGCCAATGATAATCCCAATCTCCCCAAGAAAATTGATTTACTTGCGGAATAATCTTAGAAGATTCGCTCCAAGTTTCTAAAAGTAATTTGGCATCTGTTTCTGGAAATTTAGCGCCAATAATTTTTTCAAAACGTTCGTTTTTTAAATCAGGATTATATCCTAATCTTCCCCATAAAAGGAATTTAAACCAATGTTTATCAATTTCTAATTGTCTTGGTTTTGTTGGGTTTTTACTAATAAATTCTCGCCCCCAAACGTAACCATCAGAACCCATATGATAGCCACTAGTTTGTGCTAAAGGCAGATTTTTAATAAACGAACTTGCGTATTCAGGGTTTCCCCATCTATGAATAAAAATATCATCGTTTCTTAAATTCCACCAAGATTTTAAGTTTTCAGATTCCATCCATTTAATAAAAGGTTTTGCAAAAGTTGGATCCGTTTTAGAATACATATGTGCTTTTGAATATTTAAAACTCATATCAAAATTATCAGGATAATCTCCCCAATATTTTTTCACAATTTTCATATCTGTCCACCAAAATCTGTGAATAAAATTCACTTTTCTTTTAGGTTGCATTTTCTTAGCATCTAAAATTCCTAACCCATAAGTTTCCCAAAGCCATTTTTCTTTATCATCATCTACCATTGGTGTTCGCATATTTTCGCCAGCAGTAACTCCAATTCCAGTAACATCAGGATAATTGATTAAGAACTGTTTTACAGATTTACGTAAATAGTCTTTACTAATTTCATTTTTGTAATCATTCGTAATTCCATATTTCCCTTTTTTATCACCAACTTCTTTGTTAGAACCTGGAGGTGCAGCTCCGTTTAAACAGATATTCCAAGTGATAAAATAGATATTTATCCCTCTGTTTTTTGCGTGTTTCATTACCTTCTGCCAGAAAACTATTTTCTCATCAATTGTCATTTTTTTGATGACTTTTAGGTTTTCTAAAGGCTTTATACTTGGTAATTCTGGAACGTTCCAAGCATATTGATTTTCTTTTGGCTCAATAGTAGTTCCTAAAACATCTTGCAAAGCAACATCAGTATACTCATCTAATTTTACCATAGATGAAAACGGATGTGCATTCCAGTAAGAAATAGTATTATATCTATGTCTTGCCATATTATCCAAGAAACCTTCCCAAAAATCCAATTCCCACATGGTAGCAATATTAGATTGAGCAGCATCACCAGAATCATCAAAACTAGAAGTTCTAATATCTAAGGGAATATTAAATTTTATTCCACGATTTTTAATATATGGTTTATCAGTAATAGTTGTTATTTCTGATAATTTAGTACCTGTTTTTATAAGTTCTGCTAATTCTAAACCTCCATACATTAAACCAGTTGCATCACCAGATTTTACAATTATTCCATAATCAGAAATTTTCTTAATTGTATAACCTTGTGCTTCTTTGTGTGTGTCATCTAATTGGAACTCTATTTTTATGTCATCATTATTACTATTAATGTATGCTTTTGAAGCAATTGCTTTTTTGATATCTGAAACAGCAAATACTACTTGTTCAATAGATTCATCAAAATTTATTGTTACTTTTTTTTCTGAAGAGCAACTAAGGAATACTATTGATAATAGTAAAAAGGCACAAGTATTTTTCATATTATTTTCTTTTTTTCCAAGTTCTAAAATATTTTACGTGGTATTCACCATCCAATCTATCATCATCAGGTAAAGCTCCAAACCATTTGTTAGATTCACAGTTAAAATTAATTTCTAAAGGTTGATGCCAATGTGTGTTTTTTGCTTCTCTAAATAGAATTCCATCAATATAAAAACGGATATATTCTGGTGTCCATTCTAAGCCCCAAGTATGATAATCTGCTTGTAATTCTTCAGGGAAATAATATTTTTTTGTTCTTGAAAAATGCTTCTTAATATTTCCTTTGTCTTTTGGCGTTTTAAAAACGTGAATGTTAGAGTTTAGGTCGTGTCTATTATAATCTAATCCAGGAGCATTTTCACAGATATCTATTTCTGTCCACCAATCTCTACTAACATTGGTCATCCAAAAACCAGAAACCCAAGGAGTGTCCATCAATTTAACTTCTGCTTCAAAATAACCATATAAAAATTTCTTTTTGCTTTTTATAAACCCTGTAGAATGTGTAAACTCTTTAGGAAGTTTGTCATCACCATGTTTATTAACTCTAATAACAAGTTCTCCGTCTTCTAAACTAACATTAGAACCATGAAAATAGGTTGGTGGTCTTCCTTTCCATTTAGGATTGTTAGGAAACCATTTCTTAGTGTTTACCTTTTTTCCTTCAAACTCATCGGAATGTTTTTTTAATAACTTCCAGTTTTTGGCATTTTTCTGATCAGATAGAGGGAGCTTTTTACTGATTCTATCTACAGCATTTTCTATTTTAACTGAGTCTACATAATTTTTTGGAGGAATCGTTAAATTCTGAGAGTAGCTAGCAAAAGTAACTGATAGAAGTAATAAAAATGTTGCAATTGTTTTCATGATGAAGTTTTATTTTAAAGAATAAAAGTATAGAATCTGTTTTTTTTAAGCCACTACTGTTGTCTTTAAATAGAAAATGAATGTTTTATTTTTATTCATATAAAAAAGGGGCTGCAAAATGCAACCCCCTTTAAAATAAGTATTTTGTTTAATTAGTTAATGATTAACTTAAGTGTTTTATCTACTTCATTAGATATTACTTTTACAAAATAAATTCCTTTTGAAAAATTAGTGGTATTAATTATATTCAATTTAGTTTGTAGAATTAGTGAACCACTTATATTATAAACACTAACGTTTAGGTCTTTTGATATTGTATCAATAAAGAAATCATTTCCAGAACTAACAGGATTAGGATATAATTTGATAAAAGATGATGTTTTTGCGAGTGTTTTACTTTTTGTATTACTAGTTTTAGCAGCAACACCAAGATCTGTGTATGTAAATATTTCCCATTCTCCACGAACTGTAACACTCGTATTTAATATTGGATTTCCTGGAGCTGTTTGAGGTACTTGAACATATTTTCCTGATTGCGCTTTTAAAGCAAAACGATTAGACCCAGTTAGAACTTCCCAAGTAAACTTAGTGTTGTTACTCGCTTTATTAGTTGCATTAGCAGTTAAGCTTCCGGTTCCGTTATGTTGTAAATACTTTGTTCCATTGTCTTGTACACTTAAAGCAATTCCGCCATTTGGGTGAGTTTCTATTTTAAAACGTTCCCACCTTTTCCAAGTTTCTGTTGGTGCAGTTGTTGTTTCCATAGATTTAACAACTCCAGCAGCATCAAAACGTGTAGAAATGTATCCTAATGCAGGTTTTCCTGTTCTATTTACCCAAGAAGCTTTTACAGGTAAAATAGCTATTATTTTTCCTACAGGAGCTCCAGTAGTTGTTGGTGGTGGGGTAGTTGTGTTTCCAACTACTCCCCAATCAAATAATTCCCAATCTAATGGTTGAGCAGCTAAAGATGTAATAGAAGGATTCGTTTGATTTTGTGGAGCAATAACCCAAGCATCTAATTCATAACTTCTTAAAGAAACTTTGTTAGTACCTCTATCTTTCCAATGAAATTTTTCCCATTGTTGTTTGTTGTTAGATGAAGCAATTAATGGTGCAGTTTCATTAGTTCCTGTAATTCTTAAATATTGACCTGTACTTACAGATTTTAATACAACACCATTATTTATTGGGTGCTTTTCTACAATAAAATGTGTTTTATTATCAACGTTGCTTGTCGAAGAAGCTTTTAAAATTTTTCCAGATTCTACTGATAAATACTTTTTTGGACCAGTTGCTTGTTTTAACCAGATTTTAGAACCTATAGGAGCGTTGTTAATTCCGTTTCCATAATCAGAAGATAAAGACGTGTATTCTGGTTTCCCTGGCTTCTTTCGCCAAAAACGGAGCCATTGTACTTCAAAACTAGCAATAGGTCCTACAATATTCGCATTTGTTAAAGGATTGTCTTGTTGGTATGCTTTACCTCCACTACAACAGGCATTATATTTTGTTTGTCTCAAGTGAGGAGAAGAACTCAATATGATTTTAGTTGCAGCAGGATCTATTGCAGCGTTTTGTGGTTGTTTCGATCTAAAATATTCAACTCCATCATAAAAGAATACAATTTTGTCTTTTGCCCATAAAACACCCCATGTATGCTCCTGAAAAGCATTTCTTTTTACTACAGAGTAATCACGAGTAGTTGAATTGTTTTTCCCTTCTACAGCTAGTTTTTGTGTATAATGATGTGAAGATGTAGCACTTTGCATATGGTTTTGAAAAGCAAAGCCACTGTATTCCATAACATCTAGTTCTGTTGGGTTACCAGCATTGGCATTCCACATCCAAAATGTAGGCCATACCTTTCCATTATTGGCACCATTTATCCTTATTCTTGCTTCATAATAACCATACTTTTCATTAGAAGCAATAGTATTCTTAGATTCGATCCAGCCTCCTTTTGATGTTGTACCATCCCAAGAATTAGAGATAGTTAATTTTCCTCCAGATACGTTTACTTGGCTTGGTAAAAAACCTTCGATTGTAGTATTTTTAACGAACCATTTACTTAAGTTTCCGTTAAATTCATCTGAGTACCTAGAGTCAATTTGCCAGTCATTTGTGTTACCAGGTGGTTGCGCAAATGTGTTAAAGCTAAATAGCATTGTAATGTAAAAGAATAATAAGTAGTTAAATGTTTTCATTTGTATTTGTTTTTATGCTCTAAAACTAAAGTATATTAAGTTTTATGAAGATAACTTATGGGTTTTATCAGATGATAATTATATTTATTAAAGTAGTATATGAGTTTTATAAAAGTACAAATGTTTTATTATAAGTGAGTTATGTAGTTGTTCTTAGAGATCAGCTTTTAGGTAAGTTTTTCTAAAAGCTAGGGGTGAGCAGTTCATGAACTTTTGAAATTGTCTATAAAAAAAGGGCAAGCTTTCATAGCCACAATCATATGCTATTTGACTGACCTGTTTATTTGTTTCAATTAACATTTTAGAAGCAAGATTTATTTTATATTCATTAATAAATGTGAAAAACGATTTGTTAAGAGATTTTTTAAAAAACCGACAAAATGCTTCGTTACTCATAGAAACTAAACTCGAAGCTTCCTCTAATTTTATTTTTTTATTATAATTATCTTTTACATAATCGAAAACGGTATCAATTCTGTAATTTGCTTTTAAATTAAGATTTGCAGAAAAACCTACACTTGTTAATATTTCAATATCATCTAAAGTATAAAGTTCTTCAAGTAATAGTAAAAAACACAGTAGTTTTTCTAAAGGTGGTTTATTAATTATTTTAGTTAATTTTCGTTCAATCTTTTTAGAATATTTTTTATTGAATAAGATACCTTTTGATGCTTTTTTTAGAAGTAATTTAATGTTGTTAAATTCATCTTTTTCAAACCAATCTTTTCCAAGTAAATCATCGTTCCATTGAAGAACAATTGATTTTACAGTTCCTTTAAATTCATGAGTGTTTTTCCAACAATGAGGTAAGTTTGGTCCTAATAAAACAAAGTCTCCTTCTTCAAATTTTTGAATATTATTACCAACATATCGTATTCCTTTTCCTTTAATAATATAGGTTAATTCATATTCAGGATGAAAATGAAAAGGTGCATCAAAATCTGTGTTCTTGTAGGTAAAAGCATGTAAAGAACTTTGTTTATAGCTTATTTTCTCGAACTGTGCTTTCACTGATGAAATGTTTCTTCAAAGATAATCAATTATGTGTTTAAATATCATAAAAGTGACAAATATCATGTCAATATAGGGTGTTATTTTGCTAATATGCATGTAGATTTATAAGTGTTTGTAAATTAACTTTATACGATACAAAACACTAAAATTATGACCAAGAGAGATATAATTAAAATGGTATTAAATCATGAAAGACCACCTTACGTACCTTGGTCTTTTAAATTTACTAAAGAACCAAAAGAAATACTTCAAAAATATTATAAAACAGAAGATTTAGATGTTGTTTTAGGAAATCACATTTTAAATTTAGGTAGTGATATTGGCTTTTTTGATGAAGTTAAAAAAGATTATTTCAAAGATGTCTTTAATGTAGTTTGGGATAGAACTGTTGATAAAGATATCGGAATGCCTGTTGAAGACATTATAAAAGACCCAACAATTGAAGGTTTAGAGTTTCCAAATCCTCATGACCCACGTTTTTTTGCAAATATTGAATCAGAAATTGAGAAGAAACCAGATTTATTTAGAGTTTTTCAAATAGGATTCTCTTTGTATGAAAGAGCTTGGTCTATGAGAGGTATGGAAAACATATTAATGGACTTTTATATGTACCCAGATTTTGTACATGCTTTATTTGAAAAAATAGCAGATTATAACATTGCTCAAATTGACAAAGCATTAGAATATGATATTGATGCCGTTTATTTTGGTGATGATTGGGGACAACAACAAGGTTTAATAATGGGAGCCGATTTATGGCACGAATTTATGTATCCGCAAATAAAACGTATGTATAAGCGTGTAAAAGATGCTGGTAAATATGTAATGATTCATTCTTGCGGAGATGTAGATGAGTTATTCCCATCATTAATTGATGCAGGTTTAAACTGTTTTAACCCATTTCAACCAGAAGTAATGGATGTACATGAAATTCATGATAATTATTTAGGAAAATTATGTTTCCACGGAGGTTTGTCAATGCAAAAAACATTGCCTTTTGGAACACCAGAAGAAGTAAGAGAAGAGTCGTTAGCTTTATTAGAAATGGGTAGAAAAGGAGGTTATATATTTTCTCCTTCTCATTCCGTAGAAAGCGATACAACTTTAGAAAACATATTAACATTTATTGATGTTGCTCAATCGCAACTAAAAGAAAAAGAACTAGCGTAATGGAAGAACTATTAAGTAAAATTTCGAATTGTGTAGAGTTTGGTAAGATTAATAAGGTATCGCCTTATCCACCAAATATGAAAGGTCAAGATGGTGCAGATGAATTAACTGTGCTAGCATTAGAACAAGGAGCTTCTGCTGGAGATATTTTATCAAAAGCATTAATTATTGGGATGGAAAAAATTGGTATTAAATTTAGAGAAAACAAAGTATTTGTTCCTCAAGTTTTAATGTCTGCAAAAGCCATGAATACAGCAATGGATCATTTAAAACCATTATTTGCAGAAGGAAATGCAGATAAAAAAGGTGTTTTTATTATTGGTACAGTTGCAGGTGATTTACACGATATTGGCAAAAACCTAGTTTCTATGATTGTTGAAGGAAATGGTTATGAAGTTATTGATTTAGGAACAGATGTTCCTGCAGAGAAATTTATTGATACAATTAGTAAATTCCCAGATGCAATTATCGGACTTTCTTCATTACTGACAACAACAATGGAAAGTATGGAGAATATTGTAAGAGAAATTAAAACGGTATATCCTGAACAGAAAGTAACTATAGGTGGAGCACCAATTACGCAAGATTTTTGTGATAAAATTGGAGCAGATAATTTTTCTGCAGATCCACAAGGTGTTGTTGAATTTATGAATAAACTTAAAATATCAGCATAATGAAAGGTTTAGAATTAATAAAAGCGGCTATGAACCGTCAAACAGTAGAACGTACTCCTTGGGTACCTTTTGTGGGTGCACATGCAGGTCATTTATTAGGTTTAGATGCCACAACTTATTTTAAATCTGAGCAACATATTATTGATGGCGCAAATGAAGCTATAAAAAAATACAATCCAGATGGAATTCCGGTAACTTTTGATCTTCAAATTGAAGCAGAGGTTTTAGGTTGTGAAATCAAATGGTCAGATGATAATCCTCCAGCAGTAGTTTCTCATCCGTTAGCAGATGGAAGTTTAAAGTTAGAAGATTTAAAAGTTCCTTGTCGTTGTAGTGGTAGAATTGCAACAGTAATGAATGCTACTTCAAAAATAAAAGAGCAAAATCCTGATGTTGCATTGTATGGTTTAATTACTGGGCCTTTTACGTTGGCTTTACACTTGTTGGGAACAGATATTTTTATGAAATTATTTGAAGACCCTGAATATGTTGGTAAAGTAATGGAATATTGTACCAAAGTTGGTAAAGCAATGTCTGATTATTATATTGAAGCTGGTTGTGATGTTGTTGCTGTAGTTGACCCAATGGTTAGCCAAATAGATCCAATGTCGTTTGAAATGTTTGTTTCTCCTTATTGTAAAGAGGTTTTCAGTCATATTAGAGAATGTGGAGCGTTAAGTTCATTCTTTGTATGCGGAAATGCAACGCAAAACATTGAAGAAATGTGTAAATGTGAGCCTGATAATATTTCAATTGATGAAAATATTCCGTTAGATTTCTTAAAAGAACAATGCGATAAATATGAAATCAGTTTTGGTGGAAATATGAAATTAACATCAGTGTTGTTAATTGGTACTCCTGAAGACTGTAAGTTTGAAGCAATTGAATGTATGGATATTGGTGGTAAAACCGGATTTATTTTAGCTCCAGGTTGCGATTTACCAATGGCAACACCTGTTGAAAATTTAGAAGCTATTGCTGAAATTGTTCACGATGAATATCAACAAGATGTTTTAAAAGCAAAAGGGCAAATAGCTAAAAATGTTGAGTTATTAGATTTAGAAAATTACTTTACAAACGATAAAGTAAAAATAGATATAATAACACTAGATTCTGAAGGTTGTGCTCCTTGTCAATATATGATGAAAGCAGTTGAATTAGCTGTTGAAGAAATTGGAGCTGATAATATTGAGTATGTTGAGCATAAAATTAAAAAGAAAGAAGGTATTCAAATGATGATGTCACTTGGCGTTAGAAATCTTCCAACAATTTGTATTGATGGTAATATTGAATTTATTTCAATAATTCCTCCAAAAACAGAATTGGTAAAATGTATTCAAAATCATTTAGATAAAAAAGCACAAGCAGTTGTATGATTGCAGACTTAATTCTTATAAGCGGATTTTTAGGTAGTGGAAAAACAACATTGCTTAAAAATCTACTTTCTTTACATAAGGATAAACGAATTGCTGTTATTCAAAATGAATTTGCTCCTTCAGGTGTTGATGGAAAATACTTAAAACTTTCTGGAGACAATTTTAAACTAGTAGAAATTAATAATGGTTCTGTTTTTTGTGTTTGTTTACTGAGTAATTTCATTGAAAACATCATAAAATTAATAGAACAATACAATCCTGAAATTATTTATTTAGAAGCATCAGGTATATCAGATCCAATATCTATTTGCGAACTATTAAATAGTGAAGAAATAAGAAATAAAGTAAAATATGCTGGAGCTTGGTGTGTCGTAGATGCTTTAAATTTTGAAAAAAGCGCGGTATTTGTTCAGCGAGCAAAACATCAAGTTAGAGTTGCGGACAAAATTATATTGAATAAAATTGATTTAGTCGATGGTATTCAATTACAAAATCTCGTAAAAAAAGTAAAAGAAATAAATCCTTTTGCAGAAATTGAGCAACAAGAATTTTGTAACGTTCAAAGTATAGACTTAAATCAAGTAAACTCATTTCCAACAATCACTGTTAAAGATAAAAGACCAGAAGAAATTAGAACAGCTGTTTATAGAACAACTCAAATAATTTCCGCAGAACAGTTGAGGTTTTTTCTTCAAGAATTGAAAAAAATAAGCATTAGAGCTAAAGGTTTTGTGAGGGTAGGAAATAATGAGTTTAAATTATTTCATTTAACTTATAATTATTTCGAAATCATTCCACTTACAGATTATACTGGAAGCTGCGAAATTATTGCTTTTGGAGAGCAAATGAATTTAAAAATATTAAGACAATTATTTCAGGCAGCAATAAAATAGAAGATGAAAGGAACATATTCATATAAAATTGATTTTAAGGATATAAAATTGAGAAAAGAGGAAATTTCTTCCTTTATGGGTTTAGGTCCAGAACCAGAAGAACCTTTTAGCAGTATGATTGATACTGCAATTGAATTATTGTCTTCAAATAAAAATATTGAAGGTGGCTTTGTGATTCATTCTATTTCAAATATTTCTATAAAAGATGGAACTGTAGATATGTTAACGAAGCAATTTACAACAGGAAAAATGATTTCTTCTTTTTTAAGAAATGCTGAATACTCTGCTCTATTTACTTGTACTGCTGGTTATGAAGTAGAAAAATGGAGTAATAAATATAAAGAAGAAGGTGATATTGTGCAAAGTTATGTAATTGATTCTACAGGTTCTTTATTAGTGGAAGGTGCAATGGATGTTGTGTATGAGAAGTTGAAAAATATGGTAATTCTAAATGATTTAGCGCTAACAAATAGATACAGCCCTGGTTATTGTGAGTGGTTGGTAAAAGATCAGCAAAAGCTATTTTCATTTTTTCCAGATAAATTTTGTAATGTAAGTTTAGGAGAAACTTCATTAATGAGCCCTATAAAATCTGTAAGCGGAATTATAGGTATTGGTAAAGATGTAAAATATTTAGGGTACATCTGTGATACTTGTAAAAGTAAAGGGTGTGTCTACAGGGCAAAAAAAATGTATGTAAAACATTAACAACTAAAAAGGGTTCATTTAATTTTTAAATGAACCCTTTTTAGTTGTTGAAATGTATGTTATTCTGGTTTTTGTTCTATTAATTTAAAAGAATCAATTGCATGATAATCCGATCTAGCAGCAATGATAACTGTGTATTCTTTTTCTTCATCAAATTTTGCATAGACTTGATGAGCATTATTGTCTGAAGTACTAGAAATAGTAGACCACTGATCTAAAGTGTTCATATAAATTTTAAAGAATCCATTTCCATTTTCACCAGCTGGATTTGGTGATTTACCAGAACCTTTTGGGTATAAAATACTTCCATCTTTTTTAGCGAAGAAATCATCAGATTCAATTTTTAACCAACTATCATTATGTTCTGCCCAAGCGTCATCTGCTGCTTTTTTAGCAATATAAGACCTCCATTGAAAAAGATAAGTACCTGCTTTAGGAATCGTAACCTTATAAGTTAATTGTCCTTTTTCTCCAACAGTACCTTTCCACGTTTGTCCAGGTCCTTCCCAAACCACATATCCATCACCTGTATAATCTGCAATATCTTTTTTTATTTTCCAGTCATCCGTTAGGGTAACCATAGCTGCATCGATTTCAATAACCCTTGCCACAAAAACTTCACATTTACAAGTGTCTTCATTTAATATTTCATCACTAGCACAAGTTAAGGTACAGGGTGTTGGTTCGCACTCGCAACTATCTTCATTCAATGTTTCATCACTGGCACAAGTTGTAGTACAAGGTATTGGTTCACACTCGCAAGTATCTTCATTTAAAGAAAAGTCTACGGGGCAATTTTTTATGCAACTTTCTTCTTCATCGCTTGAAGATGTTCCGCAAGAAATAAATACTACAACAAGACTTAAGTAGATAAATGATTTGAAAAGATTAAGAAATTTTGGCTTTTTCATAAATAGTTTTAAGTTATAGTTAAATTAATAGTTATGTATTAGATTTTAAAATTACCTATAACGTATATACTTTAAAACTACATTTGTTTTAAATGTAGAATCATATGATTTTAATTAGAAACTTTATCCAATAATAAATTGATTAATCTCTTTTTGAGCATTCTTTAATTGATTTATTAGAAAATTTTTATCAATTTCTTTTAAGTTTGAAGAAAAAACAGAAAGAGCTAATACAGCAGTAAGGTCAGAATTTTTTAAGCCAATTGGTATAGCAATATCTGTAATTCCACTTGTAAGTTTACTTTCAGATAATTGATAGCCTTCTTTTTCTACAATATCAATTTCCTTTTTCAATTTTTCTTTTTCTTTTTTCGTCCAATTTTTAAAATGAATGTCTCTAGATAAAATAGCATCTCTTTTTTCTGAAGAAATCATAGATAAGATTGTAATACCAGAAATTGTTTTCGATAACGGAAAATGTGTTCCTTCTTCTATTGATAAAGAAACTGCACTTGGACTTCTTACTTGAGAAATGACTAATAATTGATCATTGTTCATAATACTTAAATGGCAAGATTGTCTTGTTACTTCAGAAAGTGTTTGCATTGGGTATTTTGCAACTCTCATTAACTCATCAAAAGGAGTATGCGTATGTGAAAGGCTGTACATTTTTAAAGACAACCTATATTTACCTGCGTTAAAACCTCTAAGTAAATAACCTCTCTCTTCTAAGCAAACTAACATTCTGTAAATTTCACTTGGAGTTCTATTGATTCCTTGAGCAATTTCTAATTGAGATAAAGGGATTCCTTCTTTTGATAAAAACTCTAGAATATCTAATCCTTTATCAAGGGCAGGTGCATTGTATTTTGCTTTTGACATTTTATAAATTATAATCAAAAATAAGATTTTAATCCGTATTTTATTTTATTTATAAATATAGAATTTACCTATAAAATATATTTTATGTAAAATATTACTAAATTATTTAAATAATTAGTCTCTTTATTTTTAAATAAAATACTTGTAAGTAGTTGATTTGTAGTTTTTTAATATTGTATTTATTGATATTCTAATAGGTGTTTAATATAATGGTATTCAATTTTATCTGAATTTAAAATAAATAAAAAAAAACCATTTGATATAGTTAATTAATCAGGTCTTTCTAAACTATGAACACCTATTTTATAGTTTTGGGTTGTATTAAATAAAAAACAATCAAAATATGGCAAATCCAATTTTAGGTACATTAATTCATGCAATAGGTGGTGTTGCAGCTTCAACATGTTATGTCCCTCTTCAAAAAGTTAAAAAATGGTCTTGGGATACATACTGGCTATTACAAGCTTCATTTGCTTGGTTTATTTTTCCTTTTATTATTGGGTTTTTAACAGTACCAAATTTAATGGATGTTTTTGCTAAAGCTGATATGTCTATTCTTATAAATGCCACATTATTAGGTGTTATTTATGGGTTTGGAGGTATGTGTTTTGGTTATGCTATTAAGCATATTGGTTATTCATTAACATATACTATTTCTATTGGTATTTCAGCTATTTTAGGAACAATAGTTCCTTTGATAATGCATGGAGAAATGGCAGAAAAATACAATGCTCCTGGAGGACATATCGTTTTCTTAGGGATGTTTTTTGCACTTATTGGAATTGTTATCTGTGGAGTTGCTGGTTATAAAAAAGAAAAGGATTTAAAAAATAAAAATGTTGAAGGTGGTGAGCCTTTAACGTTTAATATGAAAAAAGGTTTAACATTAACTTTAATAGCTGGTGTTTTATCGGCTGTGTTTGGTATTTCATTAGAGGTTGGAGAACCAATTTCTAAAATTGCTGAAGAATACGGTGCAGGTCAGTTTCAAGGAAATGCAAAATTAATTCTATCAACTTTTGGTGCTTTTTTAACAAACCTAATTTGGTTTACAGTTGTAGGTGTTAAGAAAGGTACTTTAAAACAATTAGTAGATGTAAAAGGTATTGGTGTAAAAACATATACTTTAAATTTTGGAATGTCTGTTTTAACCGGAGCTTTATGGTATGGACAGTTCTTTTTCTATGGAATAGGACATACAAACATGGGGGAATTTGGTTTTGCAAGCTGGGTAATTCATATGTCAATGCTTATTTTCTTTAGTTATATCGTTGGTATTTTAATGAAAGAATGGAAACAAGTATCTAAAAAAACAAACCAAGTTTTAGGTTTAGCATTAGTCATTTTAATAGCATCTTTCATAGTAATGGCTTATGGAACGATGTTAGGTGAAGGGAGTATTGGAGGGCATTAATTTTATTGAAATTATATAAAAAGTATACATATAATGAGTACAAAAAGAATACAGTTAAAAGGAATTACTTGGAATCATAGTCGTGGGTTTACATCTATGGTTGCAACAGCACAAAGATTTACAGAGTTAAATCCAAATGTTGATATCACTTGGGAAAAAAGATCATTGCAAGCTTTTGCCGATGAACCAATTAATGAATTAGCAAAACGTTACGATTTGTTAATCATAGATCATCCTTGGGCAGGTTTTGCTGGGAAAAATAATGTGATTTTACCTTTAGATGAATATTTGCCAAAAGCATTTTTAAAAGATTTAGAAGAGAACACAGTAGGGCGTTCTCATGAGAGTTATTCTTCTAATGGTCATCAATGGGCTTTAGCTGTAGATGCTGCAACTCCTGTTGCTGCAAGTCGCCCAGATATTTTAGAAGAAAACGGATTAAAATTACCAGAAACCTATGACAATTTATTAGCACTTGCTAAAAAAGGATTAGTGATTATGCCTGGGATTCCTCAAGACACATTAATGAATTTTTATATGATGTGTTGTACAATGGGAGAAGATGTTTGTACTTCAAAAGAACACGTTGTTAGTGAGGAAGTAGGAATAAAAGCTTTAAAAATGCTAAGAGAATTAGCTGTTGAAATGGATCCTCAGGTTTTTGATTGGAATCCAATTCAATGTTATGAGGCTATGACTTTAACAGATAAATATGCATATTGTCCTTGGGCTTATGGGTACACAAATTATAGTAGAAAAGGATATTCTAGAAAACCTTTACACTTCCATGATATGGTAGATATTAAAGGTTTTGGTAAAGCAATTTCAACTTTAGGTGGAACTGGATTAGCGGTTTCTGCAGAAACTAAAGAAATAGAAACTGTTATGAAATATGTAGAATATGTTGGGTCTGATGAATGTCAGAAAACAGTATTTTTTGATAATGGCGGACAACCAGGACATAGAAAATCTTGGACAGATGAATACACTAATAGTTTAACTGCAAATTTCTTTAAGAACACATTACCAAGTTTAGATAGAGCGTTTTTACGCCCAAGATATAATGGTCATATGTATTTTCAAGACAGAGCAGGAACTCCAATTAGAGAGTATATGATGAATGGAGGCGATGAAAAAGAATTGCTTTCTAGATTAAATGAATTGTACATCAAATCACTAGATAAATAATACTATGAGACCATTAGAAGGTGTTTTAGTTCTAGAATTTGCTCAATTTATGGCTGGTCCTTCAGCAGGATTGAAATTAGCAGATTTAGGAGCCAGAGTTATCAAAATTGAAAGACCTAACACAGGTGAAGCAGGAAGGCAGATTGCACTTAAAAACTTGTTTTTAGATGGAAGTAGTTTGGTTTTTCATACTGTAAATAGAAATAAAGATTCTTACGCAGCAAACTTAAAAGATCCAGAAGATTTAGCACGTGTTAAAAAGCTAATTGAGCAAGCAGATGTAATGACACACAATTTTCGCCCAGGAGTTATGGAGAAAATTGGTTTAGATTATTCAATTGCAAAAGAACTAAATCCTAAACTGGTATACGCAACCGTTACTGGTTATGGAACTAAAGGTCCTTGGGCAAAAAAACCAGGTCAAGATTTATTAGTACAATCAATGTCTGGTTTTGCAAATTTATCTGGAGATAAAAATGATGATCCAGTGCCAATAGGTGCTGCAGTTTCAGATATTATTACAGGAACACATTTAGCGCACGGAATTTTAGCAAGTTTAATTAAAAGAGAAAAAACAAATAAAGGTTCTTTGGTGGAAGTTAGTTTGTTAGAATCTACATTAGATCTTCAGTTTGAGGTGATTACTACTTATTTAAATGATGGGAATAAAAAACCAGAAAGAACAAAAGAAGGTTCTGCAAATCCATATTTAGGTGCTCCTTATGGAGTCTATAAAACCAAAGACGGATATATTTCAATAGCAATGGGGTCTCTTTTAAAGTTAGGTGAAGTTTTAGAATGTACTGAGTTAAGTGTTTACACCAATTCAGATTCTTGGTTCACTCAAAGAGATGAAATAATGGATATTATAAGATCATTTTTAATTCATAAAAACACCAATGATTGGTTAACAGTTTTAGAAGCTGAAGGTATCTGGTGTTCAGATGTTTTTAATTATGAATCATTATTAAATCACGAAGCATATAAAGTACTTAAAATGGATCAGAAATTCTCATTACTTTCAGGAGAAGAGGTGCATACATTAAGGTGTCCAATACAAGTGAACGATGAAAAGTTATTCGCAAATAAACCAGCTCCAAGAGTTGGTCAGCATACAGAAGATATTATTAAAGAATTTAATCTATAGTATATAATGAAACCATTACAAGATATATTAGTTATAGATTTAAGTCAGTTTTTATCTGCACCTTCAGCAACATTAAGAATGGCTGATTTAGGAGCAAGAGTTATAAAAGTTGAAAGACCAGGTACAGGAGACATTTGTCGTCAATTATATGTTTCAAATGTCAATTTAAATGGTGAATCTACTATTTTTAGAGCCATAAACAGAAACAAAGAAAGTTTTGCAGCAGACTTAAAAAACGATATTGACAAACAACGTGTTTTAAAATTGATTGAACAAGCAGATGTTTTAATACATAATTTTAGACCAGGTGTTATAGAGCGACTTGGATTTGATTATGAAACGATTCAGAAAATAAACCCAAATATTGTTTATGGAGATATTTCAGGATATGGTTCTGAAGGTCCTTGGAAAACAAAACCAGGACAAGATTTATTACTTCAATCATTATCTGGTTTAACTTGGTTAAACGGAATTGAAGGAAGTGGTCCAACACCAGTTGGTTTAGCAATTGTTGATATTTTATCGGGTGCACATTTGGTGCAAGGTATTTTAGCTGCATTATTAAAAAAGGCAAAAACAGGCAAAGGAAGTAAAGTTTCTGTGAGTATGTTAGAGTCTATTTTAGATTTTCAATTCGAATCGATTACAACATTTTATCACGATGGAGGAGCACCAACTGTTCGTCCAAAAAACAATAGCGCACACGCATATTTAGGAGCGCCTTATGGTGTTTATCAAACCACAAACGGTTATATGGCATTGGCAATGGGATCAATTCCTGTTCTTGGAGAATTGTTAGGTTGTGAACCTTTAAAACAATATGAAGAAGTTGCATCTTGGTTTACAAAAAGAGATGAAATAAAGAAAACGTTAGCCAATCATTTATCTACAGATAGTACAGAAAAATGGTTGTCAATCTTAGAACCTGCAGACATTTGGTGTGCAAGTGTAATGGATTGGGATACTTTATTTGCTCAAGATGGTTTTAAGGTTTTAGAAATGATTCAAAAAGTAAAAATGGGAGATGGTTTCGAATATGAAACTACTAGATGTCCTATTAGAATTGATGGAGAAATTTTAACGTCAAGCCTTGGTTCTCCTGCTTTAGGTGAACACACAGAAGCAATTGTAAACGAGCTAATTTCTTAACAATGGAAAACAATAAATTTAGAATAGCTGTTAGAAAATTTGATGCTTTTGAAAGCGCCATAGATAAAATTTGGGAATCATTCTGTAAACAAACTGGTTGTAAATTAGAATTGGAAGCAGTTCCTTTAGATTTACATCCTTTGTATGATACTATTTTAAAAGAAGAGGGTTTAAAAAACGGAACTTGGGATGTATCACTAATAAATACAGATTGGATAACTGAAGCATATACTTCAAATTCTATAGAAGATTTAACACCTTTTATAGAGGAAAACTCTCCAAGTGATTTTCCTAAAGGATGGTCAAGGTCATTATTATATAAACAAGAGTTTGATGGAAAAACTGTTGGTTTACCTTTTCACGATGGACCAGAATGTTTAATTTACAGAAAAGATTTATTCGAATCTGTTGAAGAAGGAATCGCTTTTTATGAAGCTTATGGCAAACCTTTAGAAATTCCGAAAACTTGGGATGATTTAATGCAAGTTGCCGAATTTTTCAATAGACCAGAACAAGGTTTATACGGAACCACATTTGCAGCTTTTCCTGATGGACATAATACTGTTTTTGATTTCTGCCTACAATTATGGACACGTAATGGTGAATTGTTTGACGAAAATAAAAAAATAAAACTAAATTCTGATGCTGCAATAGAAGGTATGGAATTCTACAGAAAAGCATTAAAAAACACCAATGCAATTCATCCAGATTCTCGCAATTTTGATTCTGTAAAATCAGGAATGGCTTTCGCAAATGGAAACTTAGCAATGATGGTAAACTGGTTTGGTTTTGCATCTATGTGTGAGTTTTTAGAAGATTCTAAGGTAAAAGGAAAAGTAGATATTGCAAATGTTCCTGCAGGACCAACTGGAGAAGGAACTTCTTTAAATGCATATTGGATGTATGTTATCGGAAGTGGAAGTCAGCATAAAGATTTAGCATACGATTTTATTCAATTTGCTGTAAATGAAGAGAATGATAAACTTCTAACTTTAGAAGGCGCAATAGGTTGTCGTAAATCTACTTGGCACGATAAAGATGTAAATAAAGAAGTACCTTATTATCATAAATTAGAAGAATTACATCTTAAAACAAGATCACTTCCTAGAAAAAGTAATTGGTCAGAAATTGCAGATGTAATAGATCAATTAGTTGTTGAAGTTATAAATACTTCAAATGATATAAAAACAATTTTAAACAATTCTCAGAAAGAGATTGATCGCATAGAAAATAATTAATTATGGAAATAGTTTACAAACCAGAATTACCAAAAGAAAAGCGTCCAATTTATATAATTGGCGCAGGAGGAATAGTTCGTGATGCACATTTACCAGCATACAGAAATGCAGGTTTTGTTGTAGAGGGAATTACAAATAGAACAAAGCAACGTGCAACAGATTTAGCAGCATCATTTAACATTCCTAATGTTTATGATAACGTACAAGATTTGGTTGCTGCAGCTCCAGAGAATGCCGTTTTTGATTTAACGTTAATGCCTAATCAATTTGTGGCAACTTTAGAGTTGTTACCAGATGAAGCAGCAGTTTTAATTCAAAAACCGATGGGTGATAGTTACGACCAAACTTTAGAAATTTTAGAGGTTTGTCGTAGAAAAAAATTAAAAGCAGCAATTAACTGTCAAATGCGTTTTGTGCCATATATTATGGCAGCAAAAAATATAATTGATCAAGGCTTAATTGGTGAATTGTACGATTTTGAAGTCCGTTTAACAACCTATACACCTTGGGAGTATTTTCCAAATGTGGTTAATCATCCACGTTTAGAAATTCAGCAACATAGTATTCATTATATCGATTTAATTCGTTCGTTTTTAGGAAATCCTAAGAAGGTGTATGCTAGAACATTGAGAAACCCTGGTAAACCAATGTCATCAACAAGAACAACAGCTATAATGGATTATAATGACGCTACACGTGCCATTATAAATACGAATCACGATCATAATTTTGGTGAGAAAAATCAAGAGAGTTTTGTGAAATGGGAAGGAACAAAAGGAGCAATTAAAGCAAGAATTGGTTTGTTGTTAGATTATCCTAATGGAAAACCAGATTTATTCCAGTACTGTATCGTAAAAGAAGGCGAAGAGCCTAAATGGGTTGAGGTTGAATTAGAAGGTTCTTGGTTTCCTGATGCTTTTGTAGGTACTATGGCTTCTTTAATGCGTTATGTTGAAGGTTCTACAGATGAATTACCAACAAGTGTTGAAGATGTAGCACATTCTATGGCAGTAGTAGAAGCAGCATATGCTTCAAATAATGATGGAGGTATAACTCCCAATTACGATATTTAAATAAAATAATTTTCATAAAAATGAAAGCAACACAATACGAAGGAAATAAAACCTTCACAGTAGTAGAAAGAGAAATAGAAGCACCAAAACTAGGCGAAGTTAGAATTAAAGTAGCTTATGTTGGTGTTTGTGGAACTGATGTTCATATTTACCACGGAATGATGGATAAACGTGTTCGTATGCCAGAAACTATTGGTCACGAAATGTCAGGAGTAATTGACGCAGTTGGAGAAGGAGTTTCAGATTATTCTATTGGAGACAAAGTAGTTGTTCGTCCTTTAGATGATAGAAAAGTAAAGCCTTCAGATAAAGGATTCAATCACATTTGTGAAGAATTAAAATTTATCGGAATTGATAGTCCAGGAGCAATGCAAGAATACTGGAATGTACCAGCATTTACTTTACACAAATTAAAATCTGATACAGATTTAAAATTAGCGGCTTTAATTGAGCCTTTATCAGTAGCAACACACGATGTTCGTTTAAGCGGATTAGTTGCAGGAGAAACTGCTGTAGTTTTAGGTGGTGGACCAATTGGTTTATTAGTTGCAATGGTGGCTAAAGAAGTTGGTGCAAACGTTATTATTTCTGAAGTAAATGAAAAGCGTATTGCCAAAGCAAAAGAGATGGGATTAAATGCAGTAAATCCTATGAATATTGATTTAGTTCAATATGTAAAAGAGCAAACAGAAGGACGTTTAGCAGATGTTGTTTTTGAAGTAGCAGGTGTTCAACCAGCTTTAGATATTATGACAGAAGTTGCAGGAATTAGAGGTAGAATTTTAATGGTTGCAATTCACGGACAAAAGAAAGAAGTAGATTTATTTAAATTCTTCTGGAAAGAATTAAAATTGATTGGAGCAAGAGTGTACGAAAAAGAAGATTATGAAAAATCTATCGATTTAATCACAGCAAATGATTTACCATTTGAAGATATGATTACAGACGTACAACCATTAACAAACATTCAACAAGTATTTGAAAACATCGACAATAATCCTGATGGAATGAAAGTACTAATGGACTGTTCATTATAATTAATAAAACAATACAAAAATATACACAATGAGTATTTTAGATAAATTTAGTTTAGAAGGAAAAACAGCCATCGTTACAGGATGTAAAAGAGGAATTGGAAAAGCAATGGCTCTTGGATTAGCAGAAGCAGGAGCAAACATTATTGGTGTTTCAGCTACTTTAGAAAAAGAAGGAAGTGCAGTGTCAAAAGAAATTGAAGCTGCAGGTAAAGAGTTTACAGCATACCAATGTGATTTTTCTGATAGAAAAGCTGTATATGCGTTTATTGCTGAAGTAAAAGCAAATCATCCTCAGATTGATATTTTGGTAAACAATGCAGGAACTATTTTAAGAGCTCCAGCTGCAGAACATTCTGATGAATTATGGGATAAAGTAATTGAAGTAAATCAAAATGCTCAGTTTATTTTAACAAGAGAATTTGGTAGAGATATGATTGCTAGAGGTTCTGGAAAAGTAATTTTTACAGCTTCATTATTAACTTTTCAAGGAGGAATTACTGTTCCTGGTTATGCCGCAAGTAAAGGTGCAATTGGTCAAATGACTATGGCATTTGCAAATGAATGGGCAGGAAAAGGTGTAAATGTAAATGCAATTGCTCCAGGTTATATAGCAACTGATAATACAGAAGCATTAAGAAATAATCCAGAAAGAAATAAATCTATTTTAGAGCGTATTCCTGCAGGACGTTGGGGAGAAGCAGTAGATTTTGCTGGCCCAACAGTATTTTTAGCATCAGAAGCAGCATCTTATATGAACGGTACAACTGTTCTTGTAGATGGTGGATGGATGGGTAGGTAATTCACTAATAAAAATTTAAGTTATGCATATTATATCAAGATTTTATGAAGACTACGAATTAGGTAGTAAAAGAGAAACTTTAGGAAGAACAATAACTGAGACTGATTTTGTAGTTCACGCAGGTCATACAGGTGATTATTTTCCTCATCATATGGATGCTGAATGGTGTGCAACACAACCATTTAAACAACGTATTGCTCACGGAACATTAACTTTTGCTGTTGGAATAGGAATGACGGCAACAGAGATAAATCCTGAAGCTTTTTCTAAAGGATATGATCGTTTACGTTTTGTAAAACCAGTTTATATTGGTGATACTATTAGAGTAATTGTTACTATAAGTGAGAAGATAGAAGAAACAAAAAGACCAGAATTAGGTCATATAAACGAGCACGTAGAAATCTTTAATCAAAGAGATGAGTTAGTTTTAGTTTGTGATCATATTTTACTTGCAAAGAAGAAATCTTTTGAAAAATAAAATTTAAACTATTTTTCAAATGAATAAAAAAACCGAGGAAATTTCCCTCGGTTTTTCTCGTTTTAACCTTGTCTTGTAATGTGGCTATAGGTCAAAATTCACTACTTTTCATAATTACTGTTTACTTATTTTACATTGATTATTTGTTTAAGTCGAATATCTTCACTTGACCCTCCAATTTGAATCTCGAACTCACCAGATTCTACCATATATTTTTGAAGCATAGCATCGTAGTAACGCATATCCTCTATTGGATCTAAAACAAATTCAAGCGTTTTAGCCTCTCCTTTTTTCAGTGCAATACGTTCAAATTTACGAAGCTGCTTCATTGGCATCCACTTGTCAGATTTAAGGTCTTTTACATAAAGCTGAACTACTTCATCTCCATCAAATTTTCCAGCATTTTTAATATTTACCGAAACCTTTATTTTATCTTCACTACTAATTTGAGTCTTATTAATCTCTAGATTTGAATACTCGAATTTGGTATATGATAAACCATGTCCGAAGGGGTAAAGGGGGGCTTCTTTAAAGTATCGGTAGGTAAATCCTTTACCAGCCCTCATATTATAATCGCTGAAATCTGGTAAATCGTTTGTTGACTTATAAAAGGTAACTGGCAGTCTTCCTGCAGGATTATAGTCGCCAAATAAAACATCGGCAACTGCATCTCCTCCTCGTTGACCTGGATACCAACTCATTAGAATTGCTTCTAATTCATTTTCTAATCCATCAAGTGAAATTGCACTTCCTCCCATTAAAACTAGTACAACCGGAGTACCTGTCTTTAGCATAGCTTTCAAGGTTCTTCTTTGTATTTCTGGTAATTCAATTTTTGTACGATCACCTCGATAAAATCCGTCAGCTTTCACATTCTCAGACATTTCTTCACCTTCCCAATCGGCATTTAAACCACCAACGAATACTGCAATATCTGCTTTTTTAACATCAGATATTATTTTTGCAATTTCTTCATTCAACACTTCATCGTTTTTAGGAACCTCCCAACGAACAGTGATAGCTGCATTTCTTAAAACATTGTAATATTCAACTTTTATATCGTATGATTTACCGCCTTTCAAATCTATTTTTCCTTGAACGGTTTTAAAATTTTGATGAACGCTCCAGTTGTCTGCAATAAGTTTATTGTTGATATATAACCTGCTTCCATCCATTGATTCTAAATCAAAAGTATATGTACCCGTCTTTGGCGCTAATAATTGCCCAGTCCATTTTGCAGAAAAAGAATTAGATTGGATTATTTGCTCTTTAGGAACCAAACCCTTACCTACCAAAGTAGTATTAGGAGAATGTTGCCACCATAAAAAATCAATTTTATGATCAACACGTGAATAAATAGGTTCACCTTCCAAATCTTTGTTATTATAGAAACGACCAAATAAACCAAGTTGTTTTTTTCCATTACGATCAACATGATGTAAGAATCGAGGTTCTATAGTTCTATTTTCCCTTACTACTAGCGGACTAGCTTTAGCATATGTGACCTCTGTAGTAAGCCCAACTTTATTTTTAATTCCCTTTAGAATAGTAACTGGGGCAGATGCATCTCCGTGATAGTTTGCTCTAAGCGCTACAAGGTTGTCTGCATTTGGACCAACTACGGCAATTCTCTTAATTTTATTCTTATTTAAGGGAAGAATTCCGTTATTTTTTAAAAGCGTCATTGATTTTTGAGCCATTATTAATGCCATTTCATCATGTAATTTGCTATTGTTTACTTCTATCGGAATTTTAGCGTAAGGAACCATTTCTACAGGATCGAACATACCTAGCTTCATTCTTGCTAACATCAACCTGTAAACAGCAAGGTCTATTTCTCCTTCATCTATTAAACCTAGTTTAATGGCTTCTTTCAAATGATTTTGATAAACATCACCACAGTTAAGATCACAACCTTTCCTTATTCCTATAGCTGCTGACTCTGCAGCTGAATTCGATATTTTATGGTTTGCATGTATATCATTGATAGCACCACAGTCAGAAACAACATAGCCATCAAAGTCCCATTTATTTCGAAGAATATCTTGTAAAAGTAACCAGCTTGCGCTGGCAGATTCTCCATCTACACGGTTATAAGCACCCATAATAGAATAGGTTTTGGCATCTACCATTAGATCTTTAAATGCTGGTAAATATGTTTCCCATAAGTCTCTAGTATTTGGTACTGCATTAAAAGTATGTCTTTGGGATTCAGGTCCATTATGAACAGCAAAGTGTTTAGCTGTAGCTACTAATTTTAAATATTTTGGGTGGTTACCTTGTAAGCCTTTTACAAATTGTATTCCCATTTGTCCAGTAAGATATGGGTCTTCACCATAAGTCTCATGTCCACGTCCCCAGCGAGGGTCACGAAAAATATTAATATTAGGAGACCAGAATGTTAAACCTGTATATCTTCCATGCCAATTTTTACGAATTGCTTCGTTATGTTTTGCTCTTGCTTCGTCACTGATTATGTCAGCAACTTTTTTCATCATTGCAGTATCAAAAGTTGCTGCCATACCAATAGCTTGTGGAAATACAGTGGCTGTTCCTGCTCGCGCAACACCATGTAAACATTCGTTCCACCAATTGTATTCAGGAATGTTTAATCTTTTGATTGCCGGAGACCGATCCCCTAATTGAGAAATTTTTTCATCCAAAGTCATTTGATTGACAATGTCTCGAGTTCGGGTTTCAAAATCAAGAGATAGATCTTTATATTTTGGAGTTATTTTTGGATTTGATTGCCCAAAAACATTGATTACCGATATAATTAAAATAATTAATATTTTTGTTTTCATATTTTTGTTTTTATTATTAGTGTTTAATGATTTTATCTACTGTATTTTTAAAATCGCTCAATTTTTAATACATAAGCATATTCACATGGTTTCTGTTTTGGTAACTGAACCACCAATGCATCAGGTGTGTGTGCCCAACTCAAGGTTTCTTTACTACCAATCAAACTTATACTTTTTATGGTGTTGGGATATAGTTTCCCATTTGATCCTAATGTTTTTATTGCTACACTTTCTCCTGGCCATTCCATGCATATAGCATATAGTATTTTTCCATTTTGTGTAAAACGGAAATCCTCTGAAGTATATTTAGGAATAAATTTACCCGAATGTTTACCTTGTGCATGGTGCCCTGTAAGTGTTAACTCGGTAGGTCCTTCACCATAGTATATCCAAGGTATTGTATTGTATATTGCTTGGCCATTAATTTTTAACCATGTACCTATAGCATAAAGTTCTTTTTTTACACTATCGGAGAATGAACCATCAGCCATCGGCGGTACGTTTAATAGGATTCTACCATTTTTACTAGTTATATCCACCAACATATCTATTAAGGTACCCGCATCTTTTATCGGGTTTTTTGGATTGTAAAACCATGTAGCAGTCCAATCAACATGATGTGACATATCAATGTCTGCTATCCACGGATCGTATTGTAGCCCTTTCAAATTTCCATTTTCAATGTCACGCATACCAATTCCTGCTGGAATATCGTGTGATTTATAAATTACTTCGACTTCTTTCCCCCAGTCTATTCCCTTATTAAAATAATAACTAATTAGTTTTTGTTGATAATACTCTGGTACACCTCTGTGCACATTACTTTGGTCAGACAACAACCGCCCTTTATACATTTCTTTTTTCAATTCTTTGTCAACCGTACCACCAAAGCCTGTATCAAACCAAACCATATCTGGTTGATATTTACCAATTGCTTCTGAAATTCGGTCATACCATCCATCAAAAATTACTGAGGCAATCCGTCCATTATTCGATGTTGCATAAGCTGAGTTATCATTATAGGGATTGAGATAAGTTGAATCTTTCTTTGAAAGAGGCCCCCACATTCTACTCCAAAAATCACCTGTATGAAATGAAGATATTACCGGCATGTTTCTTTTTCGAAGTTCAGTTGCTAAACTTCCATAAATATCTACTTTAGGTCCTTTGTTTACCGAATTCCAATCGGTTAAGTCGCTATCCCAATTTAATAAACCGCTTCCGTGCCAAGCCACAGGTCCACCAAATTGAGCGCCAGCATTTTCCATTAAATCTACCCAGACTTTTGCATCAAATTTTTCTCCAGTCCAATACTCAATGGCATCAAGATTGTTTAGCTTTTTATCCTCTAGTTCACATGCAACAGTTTGTGGTCCCCAATGAAAATACATCCCGAATTTCATGCCATCAAGCCACTCTGGAGTATTGTGCTTTCTTAATGATGACCAGTTTGGCTCATATTTTTCTTGTTTATTAACTGTTTGAACTGTAGAATTGCACCCAAAAACGGTTAGCAAAAACAGAAATGATACAATTTTGATTTTTATTCTCATATTTTAGGATTAATATATTCAACGTGTATGTCCATTAATCGTTCATATACCGGAAGGTCTTCAAGGGGAGCATCAACGGTGATCCATTCTCCACTAGAACGAATCAAATCTTTATTCCAGAAACACTTCCACTCACCCTTTGGAAAGTAGATTTTTTTTGTCGTAGCTCCTTTATCAACAACGGGAGCAACTAAATACTTCGACCCAAACATGTATTGGTATTCACAATTAAAGCTTTCCGGTTCTTCAGGAAATTCAAGCATCATATGACGTACTAAAGGTGTTCCTGTTTCACGATAGTGTGCTAATGCCTCTTGTATATAAGGAACTAGTTTCATGTGTACTTCTGCATATCGTTTAAAGTACTGCGGTGTTTCATCATTAAACCATATATCTACCGATGTAGGATCATTAACCCATAGGTGATCTCGCATAATTAGTGTAAATGCAGCGAACTGTACCCAACGTTTCCAAAGTTCCATATCTGTAGAGCTAGATAGAATATCTGGAGCCCAGTTAGCGTACCCAGAAAGACCACATGATATTCCGGATGTAATGACAGATGGATAGCCAAAAGTTTTATCCCAATTAGACAATTGATCCCCTCCCCATATTATTTTTGTGTAAGGCGCTGCGCCAATACTTCCTGACCTGCAAAATGTTGCTAACTTCGGGTCAATTTCTTTTGCCAGTAAATAACTTAGCTTATGATAAACTAAAGGGTACGAATTGTTATACTGATTTGCAGTTAAAGGCGTTTCTTGACCATAATCTATAGCTTTCCATTGTTGCTTTTTTCGATCGAAGCAGTAAGATAAATCGCCAAAATCTTCCATATATCCATCAAAACCATCTCTTTTAATTACATTACGCAGCATATTTTGCCATAGTTCGCCCATTAAGGGCAAATGGAAATTGTAGAGTCCATTGGTGTCGTGTGCGTATCTCGAATTTCGAATATTTTGAGGTGTAACAAGCAAAATACCTAAGGAATCTAGCGTTTTATAGGTAGGATTATCTGCATCTGACTTAGGGAGTTTAACTTCTTGGTAAGGGTGTAAATAGGAAAGTACTTTATAACCTAAATTGTGTAACGAATCGGTCATTTTCCTTAAGTTCAAATAGGGACCTGTTGTCCAATTTTCATAACCTTGTGAATTAGGAATATCTCCCATATCATAAACCCATATTGCTGTAGCTGGAATTTTCCAATCCAATAATCGATTTGCTTTTGCATAAACAGAATCTTGACCATCTAACATACAAACCCAAACACCAACGGCCCAATCTTCTAAAGCAGGCTGTCTACCAACTAAAGAAGTGAATGTGTTAAGCGCACCTTTAGCAGTTCCTCGTTGAATAGTATAAAACTCCGTCTGATTGCTCTCTATACGTACACTAAAAGCATTGCCCTCTTTGGGAAAAGTCATAAATACAGATGCCGCATCATCAATAAGCCAAGCCTGACCTTGCGTATTTAAAAAATAAGATAGTTGTAAATAGGTCGGTTCATATTTATTATAATGACCAGGCTCATGTGGGTTTCCCCATGGTGATATTTCCGTTCGTGGAGGGTCCCAATAATGATCGTTTGGTTGATTAGATATTGTTCGTCCGTTTAATTTCGTACCTATATATCGTTCTCCTCCTCCATAAAAAGGACCTTCTGAATCTGATTTTATTATAATTGAATCAACAAGAGATTTGTTTATGGGTGTGATTTTCCATTTTAAATAATTTTTTTTTGGCTCTACTACTATATTGATATTATCATCTAGCGTCGAAAATTGAACCTTCTCACCGTGCTTTTCAAAATCCTTCAATGCATCGATTACACTAGTAGTTCCGTTTGAATTGTAGATTAAAAATGAGTAACTAGATTTAGAATGGCTTACCTCACTTGAATAGGTAACTTGAATAGGTGAAAAGTTGACAGTTGTAGTACCTTCTGAAGTACTTATCGATATGCTTTTGTCCTTCAATTCCCAATTGACATCTGTGGTATCTGCAATTTGATGATTGGCAAATTTTAATGGACTAAAATAATCACTGTTTACTTGCTCATTTAATTCGTTGTAGAATTGTTTATTTACAGAATCAGATTTAATAGTAGCACTGCAAGCAATGACTATTAAACTAATAACATAGAGCACAAAAATCTTTAATTGGTTCATAATATTATATTAATGAAGTTGTTTGAAGTGCTAAAAAAACCATTAAGCCTTGTTATTTTTTGCAATGAAATTAGTAGCATAGCTAGTGTGAGATATTACTTTCTTACCACAACGCTTTTTAGTTTTTTATAATTTAAATAAATCTCATTAGCCGCGTAATTTGGTACATCTTCAAGAACAATAGGAGGGCGCGCATCTTCGCCAGCCATTTTAATCTGAATATTATTCATGTATATACCATTCACATGTCGAACATAAATTCCTGATGCAGGAAGCGTGCCAATTAGCTTAAATTCTGGCCACCACCCATCAAGAACGTCTAAGGTGTATTCATTTATATTTTCTTTTTCGGCATCTTCCTTGGTTCCTCCGCCGGGTAAAATCATCTGAATATCGCTTAGCTGTATATCTGTAATGTAATGATTGGGCATTCCAGTAATGAAAATATTGGCATCTTTATCCAATTCACTATTGTCAATAATCATATTGTTAAAGTTGAAATGATGCATCGCTTTCATAGGAAACATTCCGTCAGGCGCATCGACACTGGCCTTTTGCTGGCAGAATGTCATAAATATAGGTCGCGGAACATTTTTCATAACGATGTTGGAGAACACCATATTTTTCAGTTCAGCACCTTCGTTCATCTGAATTTTAAAACCAGCATCGGTAATGTTTGTAAAGGTACAATTGGTAACAGAAATTGATTCGAAATCGCCAAGTGATAAAAGTCCAATGCGAAACGCAGACCATTTTCCGGTAAAGGTACAGTTGCTGAAAACCATATTCTTACTTGGTTTATCTTTGGCTGAAGACGTTATTGCAACGGCATCGTCACTAGTATCAAAATTACAGTTGGTAACTTGTACATTTGTACAGCCATCAAGCGCAATGGCTGCTCCGTTATGTTGCATTTGGGCTACAACATCCACTCCGGAGATGGTAATATTATCGCAAAAAACCCAGTCGGTTGTCCACGAAGCTGGATTTATAAGGGTAACATCTTTTACATTAAAATTATTACAACGTAAAAAACGCATCAACATAGGTCTGCCAGTTCCGTTCTTAGGATGAAAATACTCTTCTAGCGCATTGCCGTCAATTGTGCCATGCCCCTCAATGGTTATGTTTTCAGCATCTTCAGCATAAATCAAACAACGACTCATGTGCTTTTCTAACTTATACCTCGTTTTATATGTGTCCGTAGTATACAGATCATAATCTAAGGTGCTTTTTAAAGTCGCATTTTTTTCAAGATATAAGGTCACATTACTCTTAAGGTATATTGTGCCAATTATATATGTTTTAGCTGAAGGAACAACGACACGACCACCACCATAAAAAGTACAAGCATCTATAGCTTTTTGAACAGCTTGAGTACACAAAGTTTCTCCATCTCCAATAGCACCATAATCTTCAATATTAAAGTCTTTTGAGTAACTTGTTGAAACTATGGTCAGTGTTATTAATAAAGTTGTTAATATTATTTTCATAATTGAATTGGTTTCGTTTTAATATCCTTTTGTTTTGTCCTATTTTTTTCTGTTTCTACTTTAATTCGAAACTACGTTTTATGGCAGTATTCATTTTGCAGTTTTTTCAGAAATTTTATATCTCTGTATTAAACCAGTTTTTATAATTTTTCAATATATACATAGTAAGCAGGGTGTACTCTGCCTTCACTATCTATCAATTGAGCCTCCATATTATATTTACCCGACGACATGTCTATGGTATAGGTAACTTCCTCCGCATCGGCTTCAATTTTTTTTGTTTCATAGTTTCTGCCCAGATAAAGATAAGTTTGTACAAAATCGGATTTTGTACTTGCCGGCACATAGCGTGCTAGACGTCTTGGGCGGGGACCTTCGGGGAAGGTATCATTAATGGCCAATCCAGACTCCCTTGGGAAGCGACGCAAACTAATTTTATACTTTCCATCCTGCACAAATTCAATTTTCCAGTGGCCTGAAGCCTGAGTTGCTTCAATAGCCCCATGTTGATGCCAGGCCCAGCCTAATTTTCCGGTTATCATATCGTGCGACATAATACGTGCCGGATTCTCGTATTTAGTACCCACTTTAATATATGCATATCTCTCATTAACACCCTCATCCATGAATGATTGCCACCAATTCTCATAACCCTCACTTAGTTTTGCTGCTACTTCGGGGTATTGTTCTATAACATTTGTTTTTTGTTTTAGATCTTTGGTCACATTATACAACTCTTTCCCATTAATCAACCGCCAATCCATATCCATCACTGAATAATCTTTATATTTTACCAGGTTTATTTCGCGCTGTGTATCAACATACAATATCCTGTTTTCCCATTTAGTATTACCTCCTTTTAATAATGGTACAATGCTTTTACCATCGAGTGGTTTTACCTGTGTATGCTCCAAATCAAGCAAATCAACAAAAGTTGGTAAAATGTCGTAGTGTGCTGTCAACTCGTTAATGTCTTTACCGCCAGTTAAATTTCCATTAGGCCAACTAATATAAAATGGTACACGGTGACCTCCTTCTGTAACATAGCCTTTACCACCTGTCATACCAGCATCATAAACATGCTGCCCTCCAGCCGACCCGTTATCAGTCATGAAAATTAAAATGGTATTCTCGAGAAGCCCTAGCTTCTTTAGTTTACTTTGTAGCAATTTAAAATTATCATCTATGTTGGTTATCATACCATAAAAACGTTGATATTGCTCCGATAGCTTGTCATTATCACTATACATATCCATGTATTCCTCAGGGCAATTAAAAGGTCCATGTGGGGCATTAGTTGAAATGTAGCAGAAGAATGGATTGTCTTTGTTGGTATCAATAAAATTAAGTGCTTCAGAAAAGAAAATATCAGTACAATATCCATCGTATTTTGTTGGAACACCATTTTTCCAGTAGGTATCATTAAAATAGTCGTTAGCCCAGTAATCGGGTCCTTGAGACACTCCTCCTCCGCCATGACGTACTACTTCTTGAAAGCCTTTATCCATAGGTCTATAAGGATAATTATCCCCCAAATGCCACTTTCCAAACATACCGTTAACATAGCCATTGTTTGCTAAAACTTGAGGTAACATTACCTCATCCTCAAATACAATAGACCTACCGGCAATTGTATGATACGCATTAATTCGGTTGGTGTGCCTTCCGGTCATTAAAGATGCTCGTGTTGGTGCGCATGTTGTGGACACATGAAAATTAGTAAAGCGTATTGCTTCTGCATGGAAAGCATCCAAAGTTGGTGTTTTTATGTATGGGTTTCCTTCGCAGGCCAGATCATTTTTACCCTGATCATCTGTAATGACAATGATAATATTGGGTTTTTTCTTGGGGTTGTTTTGACTCCAAACATGCACTGATGTAAGTAATAGCAAACCAATAATAACTCCTACTTTTATTTTCATAGCTTCTATTTTATTTAATCTATTTTTATGTGAACCCTTAAGTGTTATTTAGTTATGATTATTTTTTTTCTAGTTTAATTCTCAAATTACATGCATGTCCACGATGAACACCATTTACCTTTATCCCTAGTGCTCCATATAAGAAGGTGGGTACTCCATCTTCAACCAATAATTGTGGTCGTTCAACTTTATATTCGGTTCGTGTACCATCGGTTTTTAAAATTTTACTAGGTAAAACCAGCGGGTGTTTTGCCTGTGCCCAGTCATATCCATTGTTCGACTCCATAAGGGCGAGGGCACCCCAATCGCCCGTGAATTTACCTTTGATATCGGTAACAATTGCATAATATTTTCCGTTAAGGCTAAAAACAAAAGGGTCCTCAGCAATCATGTGTTCATCCTCCGATCCTTTCATTTCAAAAATTGTTTCATCATGTTTAGTAAATGGTCCCTTAGGATTATCAGCAAAAGCTACCATATAGCGTACGCGACTTCCTTTAGAAACGTGCCAAGTATCGTCACTTTCCATATCTACTGGTTTCCACCCTTCGTGCTTTCCAACGGCTTTGTAAACTGCAAATATTTTTCCATCAGGGGCAATGTTTATGGCAGGATTCGATGTTATTAAAGCATCTGGTGCTGTTGGGTTATCGCTAACATCAATAACGGGTTTGTTTAAACGATTCCAAGGGCCAGCTGGATTTTCAGACCAAGCCACACCTATTCTTTGACCATTTCTGTATTTCCACCAATCCTTGTTTTTCATGGATGTGGGTTGTACAGCCTCAACAGACGATGTTGTTCCCATGTAATACAAATAATATTTACCATCTTTTTTAAAGACCGTGGGATTATGGGTTGTTGTTCCATCCCAAAATTCTTTACCTCGGGCTGGTAGCGCAACATTTACATGTTTATAAGGGCCTTCGGCTTTATCTGCAATAGCATAAGCTACTTCCGAATCGGTTACCCAACCCATGTGCCCTAACTCGTATTTCCAACGGGAATAGTACATGTGATATAAGCCATCGTTGCCCTTCACTGTTGATGCTCCCCAAATGTGATAGTTGGAATCGATAAATTTATATTCCTCTGGGACAGGTTGTACCATGGCTCCAATGTTTAGTTCTGGTTTGGGGTCTTTTTCTAAAATATCTTTAGAGGTAATTGTCTCCCAATTAACTAAGTCTTTATTTTTATGAATTGGCAAGCCAGGAAACCATTCAAAACTCGAATTGACCATATAATAGGTGTCTCCAACTCTGCAAATAGATGGGGCGGGGTAAAACCCAGGTAATATGGGATTTTTAAATGTATTGGGAGTTTGAGCACTAATGTTGCTGAAACTAATTGTTAACAGGATAAAAGCAAGTAGTTTGTTCATATTATTTTATTTAATCAATACCTCAAAAATGACAGCAGTAACATTATCAGAAGGATGCTGTACTTCAATCACTAAACCTTGAGTTTTTATTTCAGTACCCAGTATTGTGATATTAATAATTTGATAGTAGTCGACACTTATTCAATCACTTCTTTCACTTATTCAATATATATCACTTGCTTATATCGAATGTCTTCGCTTTATACCTGAAGTTAATTTTCTAATTACCACACTTTAATTTTAGTAGTTGAAATATTAATATTTGAAAAAGGACCGGGAAGTAATTTATCAGTTGAACGCGTATTACCCCAATAATCTTGGTTAACAGACAAAGGAGAACCATCGGTGTTTTCATAAGCCGCCTTTGAAATTTGTGTTTTCCCTAACAAAGAAGTTGTAACGAATTGTTTATCCACAATAGGTAAAAGCTCACTCAAATTAATGTTTAAATAAATATTACCATCTTCTTGCACCATTTTTAATTCTGGATTAAAATTCTGTTTGTTTATAAAGCTTTCTTCGCTTTTATATGGAAGTGCACCATTAAAATAAACATTATTATTAACAAAAGACGGAATAATTATTTTTCGCTTTTTAGGACTTTCCCAAGCCAATTGTAAAGAATCGTTAAGTGTTGACAAACCATAAAGATTAACATTTATTTTATTATTACCCTTGCCAACTCCAATGCCGACAAAAATATTGTTGTAAAAACGATTGTCTCCCGAAGAAATTCCAGAAACGCCGGCTATTTCGGTAGAGTGGGGCAGTTGATAAGGTGTAAACCTGTTAGGTTCTGCCCAAATTTTTGTTTCACCAGCAAATAGATTGTGTACAAAAGCACCTCCGCTCGATTGATTAACAAGGCCTACTTTAGATAATAGAATATTGTTGTCTACAAGGTATGGTCCATGGTTTACTTCGAAGTACATATCTTCCCGGTCGTTGTTGTACATCAAATTTTGAGATATACGAACTCCTTGTGTCATCCAATCTAACCAGTACCCTCTACCACAATCATTCACTCTGTTTTTTCGAAGTACCAAATCGATTCCCCCATGAATTTTTACTCCTGCTAATTCTGCACCGGCAAATTGCCTTTTTGTCCAAATATGGTGAATGTGATTATTTTCAATAATACTAAAAGCAGCACCAAAGCTTCCACAAATACCCGTTTGCTCACAATTATAAATTTCATTATTTCGTACAATATGTGAACCTATATTTTTTTTATTCCATCCTGCACGTAGAGCATTAAAAGTTACTTCTAAATAATGAACTGAACCATCAATACTTGGGTCGGCTAACCATACATTATGGCCTGTGCTTTTCTCCTTCCCTAAGGTTATTCCCGAGCATCTGGAGTCGTGAATCTTATTATTTTCAATAATCCATCCTTTATTCCAGTGTGTAGCAATCATCCCTATTTGTTCTGCTGTTGGGGCTGCCCACTGAGTTGCTGCCTGACTAACATCAAATCCACTAATTGTTATGTAATTTATACCAGGTTTACTTGGGTAAATACAAGTTTTACGAACATTAATTTCTATAAGTTCTTTATTAGGATTGAAATTGTGAAAATTAGCCCAAATAGTTGTGTTCTCAGAATCACTTTCGCAATACCAGGTATAGCCTGATCCTAATTTTTTGCTTTTATGGGTGTCATTTGAGTTTAATACCAAGTCTAATTTTTCTTTTTCGAACAGAGATTTTCCATTTAAATAGACATCACCGGTGTGATGAATTCGTCCCCAATCCTTAAACCAATCACCCATAATGGTGTCTTTATATGGATTATAATCTTTAAAGAAAGTATTTGGAATTTTAACTCTCCAAACACCATTTTCCACTTTTTTCCAACCTGAGATTACTTCTGAACCTTTAATCTCAACTTTTTCTCCTGTGGCAGCACGATATACAATTCTTTCATTATCACTTAAACCACCTCGAAGGGGATTAACCCATTCGCGATAAATTCCTTCGTGTACAGTAATTGTATCACCGGGATTTGCAATGTTAGCAGCTGATTGTATGGTTAAAAATGGAGACTCTTGCGTGCCTAGATTTTTGTTGTTACCAGTCTTTGATACATGATATTCCGTAGCAAATATGGCTAAAGGCGTTATAAATGCGAGGATAAAAATAAATAGTTTGTTCATGTTTATATAGTTATTGGTTTGATTTAAAAACTGCAAATTCAGAAATTCCAATTTTTTTAGCTCGTTGTGTGTAGGTTTTTAGAATAGTGAATTTAACCCATTTTACATTTTTTGTTGGAAAATTAATTTGCAGTCCTTCACATGCAGAGGTTGGTAGTTCTTTATCGATATGAATAAAAGTACCGTCGCTAAATGTTAGCAAACCTGATAGAACAGATCCATAAACATCAGGATGATCTACCAATATTATTTTATTAATATGCTGCTTTTTATCCCACTCGAGTTTTACCCATTCGCCCGATTTATTTCCTACATTTGGCCAGGTGTTTCCGTCGAAACTTTCGAATACAGGAATTTTTTGATCTGTTATGTCAATTTTATCTGCTTGATCGTTGCTACTTAGCGTTACTTTAGCCTGTGTGGCAATATTTCCTGCATAGATATCTTCTGCTTGTTTTGTCGGATTTACCGGATCTTCTTCGTCTTTGGATAGAAAACGTAATTCGTGTAAACTAAGTCCGTATTTTCCGCCAAAAGGTTTAAACTCCAAACTGATTCCGTTTCCGCCACTCCAAAAGTTAGCGGAATGACAAAGCCAGGCATTTTTACCATCCGGGCTGATAAATTTACTCGGCAAATTAAGGAAATAAGACTGTTCGCCAAAGTTTTCCATGTATGTAATTATTTTCCATGGACCTGTAATTTTATCAGATTCAAGGAAATATGAATCCATGGATGCTGTTGTAGGCCAACCGTCAGTAATACACATGATGTATTTTTTTAAGCCAGGAAAATAGGTAGCAGTAACACATCCCATGTTATTATTCCACTCCAACAAAGGTTTTATATCGTCATAATCATCACTCCAAATGGCTTTTCCTTTTAGGTCATGTCCTGCGAAAAATTCATAGGCCTTTATGTTGTTCATTGTTTTTGGTGATGGCTTAACTCGAGAAAGGTATATCTGATCAGCTGAAATCCAGCTAAGGTTGGCGTGTTTGAATTCGGTATCTGGGCATTCATGGCTAATTTCATATTCTACACCAAACTTTTTGTGGATGCAAGGGCGAGGCTCTGGGTCATTATCTAAAGCTCCCATTCCTAACAAATAAGCTTTTCCGTCAGGAGAATATTCCATGTTCTTGCCAAAATCAACAAAGTGTGGAGCGCCCATTTTTACAGCACCAAACTTCTTTTTAGGTTCTGGAAAAAGTGGTTCTTCGGGTGTAAGTGGTGAGTCGGTCCATGTCTTGCCTTTGTCGTATGATATTTGAAAACCAGGGATAGGTCCTAATACTGGCCAGTTGTATCTAAAACCGTTGTGAACAGGATTTGAATATTCTTCAGCGTTTCCAGACGTTAAACAATAGGTTGCGTAATACCAAATACCGTCATATATTAGGGATCCTGCTGGGTATCTGCCTTGGTAAGGTATTGCTTCAGCCTTTTTGGGATATGATGTATTTCTTATGTCTAAACGCAAAGGATCATCTCCTTTTATTACTGCATGTCCGGTTACTATATTAGTGGGATCTTTTTTATTATATGAAGTACTACGTATTTGATCTGTTACTCCATCTGTCCATGGAGAATATAGGTTTCCATCTTCAGCCCATGTCGGATAAAAGGTATCGCCGCATAAATAATCACCAAACTTTCCTGAAAAGTAAACTCTGTTAAATAAATCAGATTGTTCAAATGGGCAATCATCTGGTATTTTTGACTCCCAAACAAAACCTTCAGGCATTCTGTCAGGAATTTCGATATATTTAAACTTTACATTTTCCTGTGCTAGCAATGTATTAATAGTAAAAGATAAAAGAATAAAAAAAATAGGTTTCATGTTTTTTAGATTATTGATTAAATTCTTTAAGCGGAGGTTGATTGTTAAATCCAAACATATTATCTCTACCGTAGGCTCCGCAAATATCAATACCCATAATTTTCGCTAGGTCATCATCAATTTCGCCTAACATTTGATACGGTTCTATTACCCGTACAGGTTTATTGTCTAACCCATAGTAATTGCGGAGATTTTCTATCGCTAGTACATGGATACCAGTAACTGCAGTTCCTCCAAAATCTACAACCAACGAGTCTGGTTCGTTATGATTTATTGTCTGTTTAAATCTTTCTTTCGAATTCATTACAATACTTTTTTTTCAATAAATTAACGTTTTGTACCCAATAAGCCTGTTTTTGATATTTTTAAATAGGGTTTAGGTAATGAAATTACTGTTTTATTAACGAATAATATCACTAGGATTTCGATACTTTACAGTTTGCAGATGCTCGCAGTACAATACCAATTCTCCAGGTTGCTTATATATCTCGTAACTTACTGTTATAAGACCCATTTCGTCATATTTTGGCGTCTTATTTAAATGAGTTCTAACTGTATAAATAGTATCACCAATGAAAACAGGTTTAATAAATCGTAATTTATCGTAGCCGTAACTAAAGGTGTTGACATTGTTATTGGCCATTAGCCCTAATCCTAAACTAAAAACCATTGCGCCAGCTACTAATCTTTTTCCAAACAGACCTTCTTCTTCTGCAAATTTTTGGTCTCCAACATAAGGGTGCATATCTAATACCAACCCATTAAACATCATTGCTTCTCCTTCTGATATGGTTCTACTTATTGATCTGTCTTTTTGACCTATTTTAAAATCTTCATACATCCATGTCTCTGTATTGTATAATGGAATGTCTTTATGCTGTGATAATGGTGTGTTTTCTGGCATATCTTTTAATTTATTTCTTGTTTATATTAATTTATTCTAAAAACAAAAGCGTGTTTACAAGGTTTGTTTTTTGGTAGTTGAATTTCCAATGCAGCTACCGTTTGCTTAAAAGTAATTTTAGATTCAGAGCCAATTAATTCAATCTTTTCTATTTTATCATTATAACTAGTAGAACTCAAGGATTTTATGGAAAGAATTCCAGATTCTGGCCATCCTAAAGCAATGGCGTACAATTGCCCATTACGAGTAGTAAAACGAATATCTTCATCACCAAAACCATCAAATTTCATATCTGCTAAATGTCCTGTTTTTATTTCAGTTGGACCTTCACCATAAATAAGCCAAGGTCTACTTTCATAAATAGCTTCACCATTAAGTTTCAGCCATTTCCCCATTTCTCTTAAACGTTGCTTTTGGTCATCAGGAATAGTTCCGTTAGGATGTGGTGCAACATTTAGTAAAAGGTTACCGTTTTTACTTACAATATCTACCAAATCGTCTACCAAATTGTTTGTTGGATAGCATTTTAAATCTTTATGCCAAATCCATTTTTGTTTTGAAATAGAATTATCGGTCAACCAAGGTTCTGGATATATTTTTGGCATACGATTACGCTCAAGATCAACTGTACCAGTTCCAAGAGGGAAGTCAGGACGTTTAAAAGTTAAAACGAATTCTTGTTCTTTTTTATCTGCAGCATTGTATGCATAAGCCATCATCTCTTTACGCACTTTTTCTGATAGAATTTGTACTCGATTATCAAACCAAAGTAAATCGGGTGAATAACCATCTACTACTTCTTTTACTTTTTCTAACCAAACTTTTTCAAATGCTGCACTTGGCATAGGGTTTACTTGGTAATAATTTTGACCTTCTCCTACTTGCCAAGCAGTTTCAGGAACCTTTTCTCCATATAAAGAAGCGTTATTAGGGTCAGCACAATCGGTACTTTCATCCCAAGTTGGAAACCAACCCCATAGCCATGAATGGTGAAGGCTTACTACATATTTCAATCCGCGCTTACGAATTGCTTTTTCCATTTCGGCAACAATATCGCGTTTCGGTCCTTTGTCTACAGAGTTCCATTCATTTACTTTAGAGTCCCACATAGAAAAACCATCAGCATGTTCTCCTGCAGGACCAGCAAAACGCGCACCAGCTTCTACGAATAAATCAGCCCATTCATCAGCATCAAATTTAGGAGCTTTGAAAAGTGGAACCAAGTCTTTGTAACCAAATTCTTTTGGATCCCCATAATTTTCTTTATGAGTCTTGTTGTTTGGATGGCCTTCTTTATACATATATGTTCCGTACCAGTCTGACTCATCTTTAGGAACTGAATATACTCCCCAATGCGTGTAAATTCCAAATTTAGCATCCCTAAACCACTCCGGGCATTCATATTGTGAAAGTGATTCCCAATTGGCTTCATATTTATCTTGCCCTAAAATAAATTGACAGCTAATCAATGAAGTAATTATAATTAATGTTTTCTTTAATTTGTTCATGTTTCAAGTCTTTTAATACTCATTAACAAAGGTAAATGTTATTAAGAATTCCAAATTGAACAAATTCTTTTAAAAATTTAACAAAACCGATATTACTATTGAGTTAAGATCAAATTATTTATAATTATATTTACATGTTAATATAATTGTAACAGTAATAATGGATAATATTGGTCTTTTAAAAAAACTATCATTCAATGTGTCTTTTGTTGAACATTGTCGACTTGGTGAGGAGTGGGACTATTCAAATATCATTAGTCCATTTACACGATTATATCTTATTACAAATGGCGAAGCTTATATCTATTTAAAGGATCAAAAAATCAAACTTCGAAAAGGTTATTTATACTTAATTCCAAGTTTTCAACAGTGTAGCTATAAATGTAATGATTTTATGGAGCAATATTATACTACATTTACTATTCGACTACCTAATAAACTAAGCATTTATCAATTGTATAACTTTAATATTGAAGTAAAAGCGAGTTCATTTCATTATGAATTGTTTAAAAAGTTGTGTTCAGCAAATCCTAATATGAGCTTACCTTCAGGTAATCCTTTGGAGTATCAGAAGATGAATTTGAACGCATTTAAAAATAAGCAAAATGGTTCAAAAGAGAATTTAATTTCAAGTGGTATAATTAGCTTATTACTGTCTGAGTTTATAAACTCGACTAAAATGGAGTTGAAAACTGAATCAATGAATAAGATTCCCGAATCTATTTTATTCATTCATCAAAATTTGAGTAATCGTCTTAATATATCTGAGTTATCAGCAAAATACTCGATGTCATCGGATCATTATACAAGAAAATTTAAGGAATTGACAAAACAAAATCCTATCGATTATATCAATAGGCAGCGAATTGAAAAAGCACTCTTATTATTAAATACAACATCTTATTCATGTAAAGAAATTGGATATCAATGTGGTTTTAATAGTAATACTTATTTTAGTAAAATGTTTAAAAAGTATGTTAAGTTTTCACCCAATGATTACAGAGCTAGTTTAGATAATTTATAATTGGAAGTTATTAAATGTTTATTTACAACAACATTGTCTTTTAGATTAAACTGATTAATAGTATCATGAAGCTAAAGTATATCTTAAAAATAAACTTAGCTTCATGATATTTTAAGTCTATTCAAATTTTACCCAATCAATATTCATTAGGTATTCATCATCACCTTCAAACACTAGTTTGATGTCTTTAACACCTTTTATTTTTTTGTTGATGTTTGTTGTAACTTCTTTCCAAGTATTCCAATTACCAGTATTAGTAACTTCTGTTGTAGAAATTAGTTTGTTATCTATATATAATTTTATTTTTCCTCCTTTAGAACCAGAAGCAACTCTGTATGTTATTTTCTTATAACGATCACAGAAATCAACAGAATTATAAGTTACAAAAGCGTTAGGTTTAATATAGTCTAAATTCCAACCAACAACATTTTTGTCTTTAAGTCTGCTAACTTTTAAACCTTTTGCGTCAGAATAACGATCAATTTGAATAGGCTTATCTGTACTTGTTAAACCAATACCTCTTAAGGTTGCTTTTTTCTCTAAAATCTTTCCCTTTTTATCAAAAAACAAACTGTCTGCTCTCATAGAACGTAAGTGTTGATTGTTAGAAATATCGTGATGATGATAGAAAATATACCATTGTTTTTTGTACTCTAAAATAGAATGATGATTTGTCCAAATTCCGTCTTTAAAACGCTCCATAATCATTCCTTTATACTCAAAAGGACCTTTAGGATTTGTTCCTGTTGCATAAGCAATTTCTTCAGATCCTGATTTATCGTGAGGAAATGTAAAATAATAAGTTCCGTTTTTCTTAAACATAAATGAACCTTCTTTATATCCTTTAGGTAAACCTTCAATTAATTTTGCTTCCCCTTTAATTGATTTCATATCGTCATTTAATTCAGCAACAAATAATTCTTTTCCACCGCCAAAATAGATGTATGCTTTTCCATCATCGTCAATTAAAACATTTGGATCGATACCATTTACACCTTCAATATAAGTCTTTTCTAATTTATAAGGACCTTCTGGATTCGTTGCAGTTGCAACTCCAACACGTCTAAAACCACTTTTATCTAAAGGTGGAGCAGGGTAGTAGTAATAGTAAATTCCGTCTTTTTCAACACAATCTGGTGCCCACATTCCAAATCCATCTTTCTTTCCCCAAGGCACATCCGTTTGATCGATTATTTTACCATGATCAGTCCAATTTGTTAAATTTTTAGTTGAAAAAACATTGTATGAAGGCATACAAAACCCGTTTTCTCCTTTACCTTCATCACAAACAACATCTGTTGAAGGAAATACATATAGTTTTCCGTTAAAAACACGAGCAGTAGGATCTGCTGTAAACATGTGTGTAACGATAGGGTTTTGCGCCATTAATTGAAAACTTGCAATTACGGCAACTAACAATAAGATAATTTTATTTTTGTTCATTTTTTTAATTTTATTGATTTCTTAGTTTTGGGTGTAAAGAATTTCTTTTTGTTTTATTTAGTTTTTGTTCTTCTTTAATTACATTTTCTGCATGAGGATCAAACCAACCTGGATCTAAATTATTAGAATCCCAAAGTTTATAATCTTCTTCTAATTCCTTGATGATATTACTATTGGTATCAGAAATATCATAACGTTCTTTAGGATCTTTTTCTAAGTCAAATAATAATGTTTTCTCTTTATAAGCGCTTTTATATAATTTATAGTTTCCTTTTCTTACAGCATATTCAAATCCGCCAGAAGATCTCCAAAATAAAGCTTCATGTGGTTTGTCAGTATTTGTCTTATTGATATACGGAATTAAATCTTTTCCGTCTAGTTGGTTTTCTAATTCAGAATTTCCTCCAGCAATATTTAACAAAGTAGGAAATAAATCTAAAGAAGAAATTGGGTTATTATAAACTTGATTTTCTTTTAATCCTTTAGGCCAAGATATAAAAAATGGCACTTTTATTCCACCTTCAAACAACATGCCTTTATGCCCTCTATTTGGTCTATTATCAGCATGTTCTAATCTTCCTCCATTATCACTTAAAAATACAATTACTGTGTTGTCTTTAATACCTTTTGCTTTTAATGTAGAATCAATTCTCCCAACACCAACATCAACAGCGTTTACCATTGCTCCGTAAATATTTCTACCTGCATATTCTATATGTTTTGTGTTTTCTAAATATTGTTTTGTTGCATGATCTGGAGCGTGAGGAGCATTATATGCCAAATACATAAAGAATGGTTTTTTATCATTTTTATTGATAAATTCGATAGCTTCATTTGTAAAATCATCTGTTAAATAAGATAATTCTTCTTGCGAAACTTCCTTTCCATTTCTGTAAATAGTTCTTAAAGGACCATTAGGTATTCCCCAAAAATTCATTGCTCCACCAGGAAAACCAAACCAATGATCAAAACCTTGTTTGTTTGGGTGTAAATTTGGATGATCTCCAACATGCCATTTACCAATTGCACTTGTTGTATAACCTTGTTCTTTTAAAGCTTCAGAAATCATTTTTTCTGATAAAGGCGTTCCAATAGTATCATCATTTTCACCTTCATAAGGCATATTACAATCGTGCCCAAATCTTGCTTGATATCTACCAGTTAACAAACCTGCTCTAGAAGGACTGCAATAAGGATGCGAAACATATCCTTTAGAAAAGACAACACCTTCTTTAGCAATTCTATCTAAATTCTGTGTAGGAATATCTGTTGCTCCGTTAAAACCAACATCCGCCCAACCTTGATCATCTGTAAGAATAATGATGATATTGGGTTTTTCTTTTTTTTTAACTTTCATTTCTAAAGTCTCCTTCTTATTATTACAAGAGAAACAAAGTAATACTAGAAATGCAATTAAAATTTTATTCATTATAATTTAAGAAATTGTTGAGTTTTAGGTCGTGTTTATTTAACTGTAAAAGGTTACAATGACAAAATTACTCACATCCTAAGTGGAGTAACATATTTATCGTTTTAATTTATATAACATATGATTTTACTTTAATTAAATGGCTTTTATTAAGGTAATTAAAATAATCAGTTAAATAACTGTTTGTCAACCTATATTATTTGCTTTTAAATTAAAATGTGCTTTAAAATATAGTATAACCAAACATTATAGATACACTTTTAAAATCAGATTTATATATATAAGAATCTGTAATATTACTACTTAAAGCATAATTTAATTCAATACTATATTTATTTAAGAATTTATATCCGAATGCTAAAGCAAAGTTATTTGTATTGCTAATTACATCTTCATAGATGATATTTAATCCTTTTTTTGTTATCATAGAATTAAATGGTAAATCAATTACAAAGTTTAAATTAGCATATAATTTTGAACCTTTCTTTAGATACATAAAGTGTCTTAATCCAAACAGTACTTCAATGGATTCATATTCAACAATATTAGTTCTGGTAAATGGTGAATTTGGGACTTTAGATTCAAATTCACCATTAAATGATTGGTATCTTGGCTCTAGAGAAAGAGCCCATTTGTTTCTATTGAAAGGGAAAATAAATTCAAGTTCAAGCCCAAGTTTATAATTGATTTTAGAATCGTATGTAAGTTTTTCTGAAGTTAAAAATCTTGTTGTATTTAAAGAAGATATACTTAAACCTGGTTTAATTGTTAAATTAAAAACTCCTTTTTTTTTCTCGTTTTTAAATTGAGAAATAGTGGGTTTTTCAATTTGGTAGCATTTATTATATTTTGTTATTATGTTAGATATCTCTTTTTTGAAAAACTTTAAGGACTCAATATTACCTTTGGTAATAGATTCGCATTTTAAAGTGTTAATTAGTTGTTGTTTGTAATAATTATTGGTTCCTACCTTTCGGTTCACAGTTAAATACGTTTTATAAATTAATTGTTCAATAGGATAATTATCTACGCTAAAAAATAACCGTTGGTTTTTAGAATCATTAAAATAATATAGATTTGCTTTACCCTCAATTAAAACTTTTAAAAAAAGATCTTCTGTATTATATTCAGGTCTCCTTACTTTTGACAAATTACTTGAAGTATTTTGATAAGATCTGTCTATTTTTATACTTCTTTTAATATATTTAACTCTTTTGTATATGGTAAACTCATTTACCAATTTAACTGATGCAGTAGTGAATTTTTTATTTTCAAGTGATATTTTATAATCAAATTCGGTAGGATTATTGAGCCAACCAACATTTTTAATATAACACTCAGTTTTGTTATTGTTATTATCAATAAAATACCCTTTTTCGAAAGTTATTTGAGAATAGCTACAAATACTTAGAAGTATTGTAATAGCAGAAATTAGAATCTTTTTCATTTTTTTTTATTTTGATAGAAGCACTTTGAATCTATGGAAGTTTATTATTTTTATTTCAACTCAAAGTTTGTAAATTATTTTTGTTTTAAGTTAACCTCTAATTTGAGTATTCACTTTTTGAAATTAAATTAAAATGTACTTTTAAAATATAGTATAACCAAATGTCAGAGAAATACTCTTGTAGTCAGATATATAATCGAAATGTGGCCCTGTAATATTTCTGCTAAGACCATAATTTAATTCAACCGAATACTTATTTAAATATTTATATCCAATTCCTAATGAGCTGTTGTACCTTGTTTCAAATTCTTGTTCAAAGGTAACGCGATCTCGAGATACTATTTTTATACTGGAATTCAAAGGGAAGTCTATTACATAATTGAAATTAACGAAAAGTTTAGAATTATTATTTAAAAACATATAATATCTAAGTCCAATTGGCATTTCTATGGATTTATAATCAACTGTCATTATTTTGGTAAAAGGTGAATTTGGATTTTCATATTCAACTTCACCATTAAATGATTGATATCTTGGTTCTATTGTTAAAGCCCATTTATTTCTATTGAAAGGAAGTATTACTTCAGCTTCAATTCCTATTTTTAAATTTGTTTGACTACCTAAATCAAATTTCATTAATGAACTAGTATTTTGAGTATTTAAAGAATTCGATGCTACACCAGCTCTAAAGGTTAAATTAAATACATCCCTTTTTTCTTTATCAATTAATTGTTTATTAGTTGCTCCTTCAGGTTGCATACAATTGTTGTATTTAATTATAATTTTTTCTAAATTACTTTGAAAATATTGTAAATATTCAATATTACTTTCTGTAATAGATTTACATTTTAAACGATTAGTTAATTGTTGTTTGTAATAATTGTTAGTTTTTATAATACTACCCGTGGCTAAATAGTTTTTATAAATTAATTGCTCTATAGGAGAATTGCTAATTTTAAAGAAAAAACGTTGATTTCTAGAATCTTTATAAGCGTATAAATTAGCATTTCCTTCAATTAAGACTTTGAGAAAAATTTCTTCAGTTTTAAATTCAGGATTTCTGTTGTAAGATAAAACATTGTTAATATTTTGACTTGATCTGTCAATTTTTAGGGTTCGTTTTATATATTTATCTTGGTTGTATATAGTAAGTTCCTTTACTAATTTAACAGATATAGTAGTATGTATTTCACTTTCTAAAGAGGTTTTATAATCAAATTCGGTAGGATTATTGAGCCACCCAACATTTTTAATATAACACTCAGTTTTGTTATTGTTATTATCAATAAAATACCCTTTTTCGAAAGTTATTTGAGAATAGCTACAAATACTTAGAAGTATTGTAATAGCAGAGATTAGAATCTTTTTCATTTTTTTTTAAAGCTGTTTTTTTAAGAACTTTGAATTCAATTTTTTTATAAAAATACTTTGAATTTATGCAACACGTTGCCATTAATTGTTTTAATCTATATAACATATGGTTTTTTCATCAATAAAGAGATTAGAGATTTATTTAAAAGATACACTTAAGTTTTAAGTGTATTCCTTTTTCACTACCTGTAGTAAAAGCAGTGGTTTTTAATAAAAATTGGTTGTTTTAAAAAGGTAAAATTAAGAAAGGTTCTTCTACATATTTTGATGATTCAGAATGTAGAAACTTAAACCTTCAATACAATTAGGCAATTTAAGTTTCTTTTGATAATAATACAACGTAAGAACGTCACAGAAGAAAACAAACATAAAAGAGTTTTAATTGAATTTGATGGTGTAATTTTATTCAGACGATCATCATAATTACTAATTACTTAGTAGGTTTGATCGTTTGTAATAATAAGATTTTTTTATAACAGTTTTGATTTATTCCTAAAAAACGGGAAGCGTAAAAAGCAACTGAAAAACTATATTTTTAATAATTTTATTTTTCTATTTATTTTTTCTTAATTAATGGAATTACCAAGGAATATGAAACTTCACTGTCTTTAGGTAAAATGGCAATAATCAATGCTTTTGGAATTCCATTTTCCATATAAAATTTAGGCATATCGGCGGTACGTTCACAAAGCGTTTCGCTACCGTCTGTCCAAAGTAATTTCCCTGCTTTTAAAACCAATGGTTGTTCAGCCAAAGACCAATTTAAACCCTCTTATCTGAAGTATGTAAAACCATTGTAATCTGCTTCTTGAATAATATTTGCCTTGTCAAATTTTTCAGGAAGTAACCCCTTAAAATCTAAGTCTGTTTGAGCTACCCCTATTAAGCTAATAAAAATGAAAAAACAGATACTATAACATTTTTTAAATTCATATTGTTTTAATTTTTTATAGTCCGAATTGGAATTTGAACATTAAAAGATTGAAGCACACCTTTACTATCTTTTACGTCAGAAGCACAAACAAGTACTTTTGGAATTCCATTTTCCAAATAAACTTGGGGGCGTTCTAAATTAGCTACTTTTTGAACCGTTCCATCTTCCCATTTAATTTCTAATTTTGAAACCAATGCATTTTTAGATAATGTCCAATCAAATCCATCTTCAGATTCAAATAAAACCAACGCCATACCTGCATCTGTAAATGCTCCATGCATATCTTTTAAAATTGCTCTATATTTTCCAGCTTCATACCAAATAAAAGGATCTTCAGCAGGAAAATCGTGTCCTTTAGCTAGAAAAATTGGTTTGTCGTGTTTTATAAATGGTCCTGTAGGGTTATCAGATGTTGCTACACAATGCACTACCGGACCTCCCCAAATACCGGGCTTCTTTTTACCCACAGCCTTATATACCATCAAATAAACACCATCAGGTCTTTTGGTAATTGATGGATTATTCACCAATAGCGCATCAATAGCAGTGCTATCCTTACTCACATCAATTAATGGTTTATCAAAACGTTTCCAAGGTCCGTTTGGGTTCTCGGCAACTGCTACACCTATTCTTGCATTATTTCTATGAATAGGGTTTAGTTTTATTTCTCCAGGCTCTCCAAATACTTTTCCGTCACCTGTATTTCCCATATAATATAAATAATATTTATTGCCGTATTTGTGAACTGTAGGATTGTGTGTACATAAACCATCCCACAATTTTGAATCTCGAATTCCCAAAGCAATATCTTTAAACTTAAATGGTCCAAAAGGACTTTCTGCAACAGCGTGTGCTATTTCAGAATGTGTAGCCCAAGCCCAACCTAAATCTTTTTTCCATCGAGAATAAAACATATGATACAAACCATCATCTCCTTTTGTAATGGAACCTCCCCAAACACTCATTGTATCACTTTCAAATTTAGACTGAAGCTTAACTTCTCCTAATTCAATTTTATAATCTGATTTTTTTATTTCTACAGTTTTTTTTGGCTGTACTTTACAAGAGATTAACGCCATTAACAATATTAAACAATACCTCATAATTTTATTATTTTTTTATAGATTTAATTGGAATTTGAACATTAAAGGATTGAAGTACACCTTTACTATCTTTTACGTCAGAAGCACAAACAAGTACTTTTGGAATTCCATTTTCCAAATAAACTTGGGGGCGTTCTAAATTAGCTACTTTTTGAACCGTTCCATCTTCCCATTTAATTTCTAATTTTGAAACCAATGCATTTTTAGATAATGTCCAATCAAATCCATCTTCAGATTCAAATAAAACCAACGCCATACCAGCATCTGTAAATGCTCCGTGCATATCTTTTAAAATTGCTCTATATTTTCCAGCTTCATACCAAATAAAAGGATCTTCAGCAGGGAAATCGTGTCCTTTAGCTAGAAAAATTGGTTTATCGTATTTTATAAATGGACCCGTTGGGCTGTCTGAAGTTGCTACACAATGCACTACTGGACCTCCCCAAAGTCCTTTTTTCTTTTTACCTACTGCCTTATATACCATCAAATAGCCACCATCTGGTCTTTTAGTAATTGATGGGTTACTCACCATTAAAGCATCAATATCTGTACTATCTTTACTAACATCAATTAATGGTTTATCAAAACGTTTCCAAGGTCCGTTTGGATTATCAGCAACTGCAACACCTATTCGCTGATTATTTCTATGAATAGGGTTTAGTTTTATTGCTCCTGGCTCTCCAAATACTTTTCCATCACCAGTATTTCCCATATAATACAGGTAATATTTATTGCCATATTTTTGAACCGTAGGATTGTGTGTACACAAACCGTCCCAAAATTTTGAATCTCGAATCTCTAAAGCAACATCCTTATACTTAAATGGTCCAAAAGGACTTTCTGCAACTGCGTGTGCTATTTCAGAATGTGTAACCCAAGCCCAACCTAAATCTTTTTTCCATCGAGAATAAAACATATGATACAGACCATCATCTCCTTTTGTAATAGAACCTCCCCAAATACTCATTGTATCACTCTCAAATTTTGATAATTGAGAAACTGCTTCCAATTCAATTTTATAATCGTTGTCTAAATTTCTTGCGGTTTTTTTAAGTTCTTTTTTGCAAGAACTTAAAAGAGTAACTGTAATTAAAATTAATGCTAGGTGCCTCATTGTGTACTATTTTAATTAATGTTTTTTTTAAATTTTTATTACTTTTTGTTATAATATCTAACGTAATCTACTTTCATTGAAATGCCATCAATTGCATCCGTTACTGTGCCTGACCATTTTATAATTGCAACACTTAGCCAAATTGGAGTTTCACTAAAACAAAAAGTATTTTTTTCTCTTCTAATTTCTTTTCCATCAAAGTAAAAAATCAATTCTTGTTCATTCCACTCTAAACCATAAGTGTGATATTCTTCTGCGAAATTGTAATTTTTTTCAACATCTAATACTGCAATATCTTTCCATACTCCATCTTTTAAATATTGAACTTTATAATCTGAAATTAAACCATACCAATTTCCTTTACCATCTTTCCAACCATTAACAAACTGTGTAGCTCCTACGGTAATGTTTTCTTCCCATGTAAATTCAACCCATTTTTCACCAGAATTTTGTGTTGTCCAAGAAGAGAAAGGATTTCCGTCTGTTAAAGAATGTGAGGTGTCTTTTCCTTTAAATGAACCACTTGTTGTTATGCTGATATTGTTACTTTTGGTATAATTCACTAGGCCAGGAATGTCCGTGTCTGCTGTTGTAGATAATGCATTTGGGTAATTACCATCTTTATTTACACTATAAACTCTAAACTCTCCAAGATTAAATCTTGACTGATTGTTCGAAATAAATCTTATTTTTTTTGTTTCAATAGGTGTTTCCAGTTGAATAGTGTAATCTGGTTTTGCTCCATAAGTAAAACCTTTATGGTTTGTTTGGTGTTTCTTTTTACCGTTTTTATCAATTGTAAAATCTGACCATTGGTGAATATTTGTACTCACTTCATTAGGGAAATGACCTTCATTAATATCAATCTCAAATCTTTTTCCTTCAGTAGGCTCTGAACCTTTAGTCATTAACCAAAATGAATTATTTGTTGCTTCTGCTGCTGCATATCTATAACGACATTCAAAATATCCGTATTTAAATCTTTTTTTTGTCCAAATATTACCAGCGGTCCATTCTTGTCCTCCTTTGTTTTCTTTTCTTGCTTGTAATTCTAAAACGCCATTTTTAACTACTGCATTTTCTCTCCACCTACTACATAAAATATGTCCACTTGGACCATTTTGTGACACCCATTTTTCATCTAATTTTTCATTGTTATAATCAAATTCATCATTCCAAACCAACTTCCATTCGTTTAGATTGATTTTATTTGAATTTTGTTGAGCATCAACTTTTAGAAAATTAAAGACTAAAAATATTGTTACTATTATAATTCTTAATTTCATATTAATTTGCTTTAGTTATAGCAGACCAACTCCCTTTTTGACCTTTAATTTCTCGTTGAATTTGGAAATAAATTACATTTTCATTATTTATATCAATAGTCATCATTCCTCTAACATTAGATCTAAACTCTTTGTTTAAAGCTTCTTTTGAAGTACCATATTTTACATTGTAAAAAGTGTCTTCAAATTCACTTGTATAGCCAATAACTACTTTGTTGTCTGTAATAAAAGCCTCCCAAATTTTAGGTGCTAATGGTTTACTATTTGGTGTTCCTTTAATTGTATTTGGTGCTGTACTTTCTCCTTTAGTGTTTAAAGCTATTACGCTAAAACTATATTCTTTGTTGTTAGACAGACCTCCAACTTCAATAGCATTGGTAATAGTTTTAAATGATTCTATAGTTTCATTATTGTCATTTGAATAACGCACTAAATATTCAGTAGCTCCGGGAACTTCTTGAAACAAAACCCTTACCGATTTATCACCTAAATCTATTCCTGTAATAACTGGAGAATTTGGCACTGAAAATGGTATTACCTTTTCATATCTCACATAACCTGTTGGACTCACTAATTGAATTCTTAAATCCAATAACTCACTCGGTAATTTCCCCCAAGAAATTTCACCTTTCCAAACTTTATCTGTTGGGTTAATGTTTGGTAAATCTTGAGATTTATTTTCAATTATAGTTCCATCTAAACTTCTAAAGTTCCATTTTAATTTATAGCCTGTTAAGCCATAACTTGGATAATCGTTTACCCCTCTAACAGGAATTTCAATTACTGCTTTATTGTTTAAAATGTTTAAATTTTTAACTTCAATATCTTTAATTGGGCTAAACTCTTTAGCTACTCTTTCAAACATTCTTCTTTTTTGCCTCCAAACATTTATCAATCCCCAAACTCTATTTTCTTCTTGTGAAGTTGCGGCATAACCACTTCTATAATCGTTAAATGTCCACAATGAACCTCCAATAACAAATTCATTTTTACTTCTCCAATGTTCATTCCAATCTGAAAATATTTGTTGGTCACCATCTAATGAAGTTGTTGGATATGGGTCAAAACCATATTCTGAAATAAAAATTGGTTTTTCTGGCCATTCGCTTCTTAATTTATCAATAATAACTTGTGGTTCACCTTGCCAGCTATACATATTATGCATAATAATATCTACTTCAGTATTTGGATCTGTTTCTCGGGTTGCTTCTTCTTTTTGACCACTATTACTAACACAAGTAACCAATCTATTTGGATCCATTTCACGCACATAATCCATTGTTAATTTGGCATACTCATTATGATCTGTTAACTCGTTACCAACACTCCAACCAATAATACTTGGGTGATTCCAATCACGCTCTACCATTCCCTTAATCCATTCTTTGGCTAATGGATAATGAGGTGCGGTAAATTCTGGATTCGTTAAATCACGAACATTTGCTTCTTCGAAAATCAAAATTCCTTTTTTATCACATAATTCAATCAGTTTTTCGTTTTGAGTTCCGTGCATAATTCGCATAAAATTAGCACCCGCTTCTTTCATTAAATCAACATCTTTTTCTAACACTTCCAAAGGTTCAGAAGATCCCCAATATCTATGTTCACTAACACGGTTAAATCCTCCTAAACGAATTGGCTCGCCATTCAATAATAATTTAGAGGCTGTAACTTCAATTTTTCTAATTCCGAAATTATCAGTTTTAGTATCTATTTTATTTTCGTTTTCTGTAATAGTAGTTTCTAAACTGTATAATTCTGGGTGATCAAAATGCCATAATTTAACATCTTTAGCTTCCAAATTTCCTTCTAAAATTTCATCCACAATTTTATTAGCTGCTACTTCCGCCGTTTTATTTAGTTCTACTAACTTTCCATTTTTTGAAATTACGGAATGGATTGAAATATTTTTAGCTTCTGATGAATTGTTCTCTAACCTTACTTTTAATTTAAAGCTTGCTGTTCCTTTTTCTAAATCTGGAGTTGCGTGAATGTATTGATTATTAATTCTAACGTCGTTATTCTTTACCAAATGAACATCTCTAATAATTCCTCCCCAATTCCAAGTTGCTCCAACAATAAAATTATTATCTACTTCAACAGCTAAAACATTAGACTTTTTAAAATTTAATTGGTCTCCAACTTCAAATTCAAAAGGTGTAAACCCACCTTGATGACGACCTATAAATTCTCCATTTAAATAAACTTTAGCTACGTGATAAACACCATCAAATTGTAATCTATACTTATTATTAGTACTTGTTTTCCAATCTTTAGGCAGTTCAAATTCTTTTCTATACCAACCTAAACCATTGTAATTTGAATAGGAATTTAACATTCCCCAATGTCCAGGAACTTTTAAATTATGCCAATCTGAATCATTGTATTCTGGTAAATAAACTTGTTCTGGTTGTTTTTTCGCTTCATTATAATTTTCTTCAGAAATTGGTCTAAACAATACAGTGTTAGCTGCTACTTGACCATCAGTAATTGCTGTAACTTCTACATAATTATCATTAGCTGCATTAAACTTAAAAATTCCTAAACTAATCCACTGACCACAATTAATTCTTTGACTCAAATATTTTGGAGTTTTCCCTTCTGAATGATTTACATTTACCTGCACTGTCATATGTGTTGCAAAAGGAGCAATCACTAAAGCTTCATAATAACCTGTTTTAGTAATATTTGGTTTAAAACGGACATAATTTTCCGCTGTTTCATTTTCTTTAAACCAACGGACTAAATAGTTGTCTCCATAAAAAACGGATCCTCTTTCTCCAACTTTTTTTACTGCCCAATTTCCTTTTACTTCAATATGCTTCTCGTTGCTACTTTCAATAACAATATCTGTTGATTGTACTTGAATGTTCAATGGATTTGACCCCATCCCATAAATGGTATTGAATTTCCAATCACCATTTAAGGTTGCTGTGTTTTCTGAAGTAGTTTCAAGTATTTTAACTTTTTTTAGTGCTGAATTACACGCTATTAAACTACTAATGATTACTATGGATAAAAATATTTTTCTCATAATTAGCTACATAAAATTTCAAAAATAGATGCCGGAACATTTTCTGATGGATGTTCAACTTCTATTATTATTCCTTTTGTTATTATTTTTGAATCAAACTTCCAAGTATTTATGGTTTGATAATTCCCTTCTTTTTGAACTAATACTGTTCCGTTTAAATCTTTAATTGTATACTTTCTCACACAAAACGGGGCCACTTCTTCTGGATGTCCCATTAAAGTAGATTCTAGCGGATGATCGTAATCTGGATCTAAAAACAACTTAATTTCTGAAAGCTCTTTTTCTGAATCCCATTCAATTTTTAAACTTGGTTTTTTATCTTCTAAACTAGCACTCCAAGCATTTACAGTTCCCCAAGGACGTACATATCCATTTCCAATATTTGAACTATCAAAAGCTTCAATTGCAGGAGAAATTTCCATTGCTATATTCTGACCTTCAGGTCTACGTTGAGGAATCCAAAACTCAAATGTATCAACACCAATTCCGTCTGGAGGTGTTTGTTTTCCGTTATTTGAAACCGCTTTATTTACACCATTGAATACAGATAAAACACCAGAATAGCGCTTGTTACTATTTTTAAAATACACTTTTTTATTAGACATAAATGTCACAAAAGCATACTGATTTTTAGCTACCGAACCAATAAATTCAAACTCAACTTCTTGTTCTCCTTTTTTAATATTAATGATTTGCTTTTCGATAATTACCTCTGGAGCGTAATTTTTAGACCTTTCTGAAGTTCGTAACTGAACTTCTATTTTAGTGTCTTCGTCTGCTTTTACTAATACCTTAAACTTGTACTTTTCACTTGCTTTAAAAGGCAATAATTGCGCTGCCGAAGTAGCGAGACTTGTCCATTCTCCATCAAAAGGAATTTCACTTAATTTCAAATTTGATGAACTTGTTATACTTGCCTCATTTACTAAATTACTTTCTTGTTGAATTGGAATACTAGGAATACTTTGCCCTACTAAATTTAATTCATTTTGTAGTGTTTTAAGCAATCCGTTATCTAAAATATCTGCAGGGTTTACATTGTTTTCAATACAAACGGCAGCTGCCATTCCAACAGCTTGCGCACACAATCCTGTTGTTGCCATAACTCTTGTAGAGCCAAAAGCAACGTGCGTAGCACTTATAATTCTTCCTGCTAAAAACAGATTATCAATATCTTTACTTACAAACGAGCGATAAGGAATTTGATATACTCCTTTTGAATGCCATTGCGTACAAGCAGACAATTTACTATAAACTCCTTCTGCAGGATGTAAATCAATTGCCCAACCACCGTGAGCAATAGCATCATCAAATTTAGTTTGCCCTAAAACATCTTGTTGTTTCATCATATACAAACCTTCAAAACGACGACTTTCTCGTTTTCCAGGAACGGTTCCAACCCATTCCAATGTCATATTATCTACATCTTCAAACTCTCCAGAATTTTTAATATAATCCCAAACTCCGTAAATTACTTTCCAAAGTTCATATTTAATTTCTTCGGTATCGTGAATGGTATCTCCATCTCCACCATATTCAAACCACCAAAAACGACAACCTTTATCATCTTTTCCAATAGCCTTATAACGCGGTATTTTTTTGATGTCTTTCAATGCAAATTCTGGCGCTACAAACTTTACAGGCTTGTCTGTATTCTTGCTATAAAAATACATAGAGTGTCCTAATAATTCTCCGTACGATTTATCTGGCGCAAATAATTCTCCAAATTCTTCTTTGCTTTCTGCCCCCATTCTAAATGAAGCTCCAGCTTTAAAAGCTACAATTCCATCACCTGAAGCATCACAAAATAATGGTGCATTTATAACGTACTCTGTACAATTTTGAGGATTGAATGCTTTAACCGATTCAATTTTAGTATCACCAGATTTTGAAACATCATACACACTTGTGTTTAATAATAATGTGATGTTTTTTTCATTCAAAACTTTTTCTAATAAAACTGTATCAAAAATTACAGCATTTCCTTCTTTGTTTCTATATAAATTTTCAACTAAAATTTCATCCATTACACCACCTTCACGAGACCAACGATTGTTGTTCCCCATATGCGAAGTTGCTCCTAATATCCATAATCTAACTTCTGAAGAAGCATTTCCTCCAAGTACTGGTCTATCTTGCACCAACACCGTTTTAGTTCCTTTTCTTGCTGCGGTAATTGCTGCACAAACTCCTGCTGTACCTCCACCAATAACTACAAACTCACTTTGTAATTCTTCAACCTTATTAGATCTTACCTCCTTGTTAAACCCCTTAACTAACATTTATATCTTTTTTTTGAATTTTTAAAAATAATATAGCTTCCCAAAATAAGTACTAACGCTCCCATTCCAGTAACCAATAGTGTTGGATTTCCTTCAAGCATTGATATAATAACAATCAATACCCCTGTTGAAGCAACTCCAATTCCTATAACTCTTCCTCCTTTTTTATTTCCTCCTTCAGACTCTTTAGCATCTTGAGGTGCTTTTGAATCTACTATTTTTAAATAGCTTGCATATTGAGATGTATCTGATTTTTTTGTTCTGAAATAAACTTCAAAAATGAATAATAATAACATTGGAATTCCAACGCCAGCCGTCATTTCCATTGCTCTGTTTAAACTATATTCAAACATTGAAGGCATTACAAACTTGAAAAATGAATTCACAACCAACGAAACTATCGTTACTACTAATACACTTTTACCTGTTTGATATTTTGAAAACAACGCTACTAGTGGCGGTAAAAACATAGCTCCACCAGTTATGGCTGCTAAACTCATAACAACCTCAACAATTCCTCCCATATAAGGCACTAATAAGGCTACAACAATTGTAATTAAACCTAATCCAATAGTTGCCAATCTTCCAACCTTCACTAATTTATCTCCGCTAGTTTCTGGATAAAAATGTTTATAAACATCATTTGCCAACACACCTGCAGAAATATTTAATGTAGTATTTACAGAACTTGATGTTGCGAAAATCATTCCCCCTAACATTAAACCTAACATTCCAATTGGTAATACTTCTTTACACATTAAAAGGTAAGCTCCTTCATCTGCCAAACCACCTAAATCAGGATTTAACACTTTATAAATCATTGGTGGCAACATCCAAATTAGCGGACTAATTGTATATAAACCTCCAAATAACCAACCAACTTTTTTAGCATCTCTAGGTGTAGCAACACTCGTATATCGTTGTATATAGGCCCAGTTTCCTGCAATAAAGAATAAATTATACAATCCAAAAGTTACCATAAACTCCCAAGAATATTCGGTATTTGTAAAACTGAAAAAATTATCAGGAGCTTGCGCTATAAAATTATCTATTCCACCAATTTTATCAAAAGACAAGGGAACTACAATTAAAACAGCTGCGGTTAATACCACAAATTGTAACACATCGGTCACAATTACTGCCCATAAACCACCAACAGCCGTATAAATTAATATTAAAACTCCTAAAAATATGATGCTTACTGAAATTGGAATTCCTGTTGAAACCTCCACAATTTTTGCTACAGGATATAAAAATGCCCCTGTTGTAAATACTGAAATTAAAAGAAATAAGTAAGTGTATATTTTTTGAGTATTATAACCCAGTCTATCTGTAATAAATTCAGCAGCTGTTAAGGCTTTTGTTTTTTGCCATTTTGGAGCAATTACAAAACCAATTATTAAACCTGCTATGCACATTGTCCATTGTATGGTAACTGCAACCCAACCACTACTGTATGCTATGGAACCCCAAACTACAAATGTACCTGCTGAGAAAAAACTCATAAATAATGATAAACCACTCATCCACCAAGGTAAAGCTCCGCCAGCAGCAAAGAACGATTTCATATTTTTTCCAGACTTTGCAAAACTCAATCCGCAAATAAATACTAACAGTGTAAAAATTAGTATAACCGCAATATCAATACTACCCATAATTTCATAATTTTATTTCAAGTAAATTTAACAATGATTTACTCTTTTTTAAGGGAAATACACATTTGTTGCATTATAATAGATCATATGTTCTAATTTTCTTACCGAGAACGTTCTCGGTAATATAAATTTTTACTATATTTAAAGCAATGAAATATATTACTATAAAAGATATAGCTAAAAAATTAAACACATCAGTTTCAACCGTTTCTAGAGCGTTTAACAATAAATCAGATATAAGCGTTAAAACAAAGGAGCTTGTTCTGAAAACAGCTAAAGAAATGGGGTACCGTCAAAATAGGATGGCGAAAAATTTAGTGCAGAAGAGATCTTTTAATATTGGTATTGTAGTTCCTGAATTTGTAAATAGTTTCTTCCCAGAAGTTATCATAGGTGCTCAAGAAGTGTTTTTTAGTAAAGGATATCAGGTGTTAATAACGCAATCGAACGAATGTTTTGAAACCGAACTAAAGAATGTTCAATCCTTAGAAAATAGTATGGTTGATGGAATGTTAATTTCATTATCTTCAGAAACAGCTAATATTGATTATTATCAAGATTTGGTAAATAGTGGGTTTCCAATAGTGTTTTTCAATAGAACTTATAAAGAAATTAAAGCCTCAAAAGTACTATTCAATGATTATAAATGGTCTTTTTTTGCTACTGAACATTTGATTAGGCAAGGGTATATAAATATTTATCATTTACAGGGCGATAATACGTTGTCGCTCTCTAAAGAGAGAAAACGTGGTTTTTTAGACGCTCATAAAAAGCATCATTTAACCGTTAGAAAAGATCAAATAATCGCTTCTGGTTTTAATTTAGAAGACGGTGAAAAAATAGCAAAATATTTAATAAAAAAGAACAGTATTCCTGATGCTATTTTTGCTGCGACTGATCCATTAGCTATTGGAGCAATGAAAGTTTTTAAAGCAAATGGATATAAAATACCTAAAGATATTGCTTTCACTGGTTTTTCAGAATCTAAATTAGCAACAATTATTGAACCCCAATTAAGTTCGGTTAAACAACCTACATTTAAAATAGGAATTGAGGCTGCTAAATTACTCATTGATCAAATTGAAAATGGTAATGAGAAAAACTACGCACCGAAAATAATTGTTTTAAATGGAGAATTAAATATTAGAGAATCTTCCAGAGATGTAAGTGGTAAAATTATTTAATTTGAATCTATATAGTGTTTTACGTTAATGCACCGTATTAAGGGATTTGTTAGATTAATCATATGTGGTAGTATTAAAATTATATCTCATATCATTGTTGAGGATGTTTGAATACTTTTATTCTTTAAAAGTTTAAAGAATAAACGTATTTAAATAAATTGAAATGAATTTTTTAAAAGTAAGCAGTTTTGGAGTTTTTCTAACTATTTTTTTGATGATTTCCTGTACTGAAAAAAGAAAAATAAGTAGTATGTCTGATCAAAATTTCAACAAAGATTGGCTATTTCAAAGAGGAGAAATAAAAAGAGGAGAATCAATAGTTTTTGACGATTCTAATTGGAGAAATTTAAATCTTCCTCATGATTGGGCAATTGAAGGTCCTTTTGACAAAAAATATAACGCAAGAACAGGCGGTTTACCAGTTCATGGAGAAGCTTGGTATAGAAAGCATTTTGTAGTTTCAAAAGAAAATAAAGGTAAAAAAGTCTCTATCGAATTTGATGGAGCAATGAGCAACGCAAAAGTTTGGTTAAATGGAGAATTTGTTGGCGAAAGACCTTATGGATATATTGGATTTGAATTAGATTTAACGAAACAGATTAAGTTTGGAGAAGACAATGTAATAGCTGTTCAATTAAACCCAGAAGATTTATCAGCACGTTGGTATCCAGGAGCTGGAATTTACAGAAATGTACGTTTAAAAATAAATAACTCTATTCATATTCCACAATATGGAACTTTTGTAACCACTCCAAAAATAACAAAAGAAAAAGCAACAATAAACATAGAAACAAAACTAGAAAACTATGGAAGTTCAGCTTCTGATGTCGTTTTAAAAACGATTGTAAAAAACAAAGAAGGAAATGTAGTTGCAGAAAATACTTTAAAGGTAAATCTTAACAAAAACTCAACAGACAATGTTGAATTAACTGTAGAAAATCCAGAATTCTGGGATATTTCAAATCCAATTTTATACGAAGCTACAACTAGTGTTTTTGTAAATGATGTTTTAGTTGATGAATATGCTACAGAATTCGGAATTAGAACAATTGAATTTGATAGAAAAAAAGGTTTTTTATTAAATGGAAACGCTGTTGAATTAAATGGAGTTTGTATGCATCATGATCAAGGTCCTTTAGGATCTGCAATTAACTATAGAGCAAAAGAAAGACAAATGCAAATTATGCAAAGTATGGGTGTAAATGCATTGCGTACAAGTCATAACCCTCCTTCACCAGAAATTTTACAAATCTGTGATAAATTAGGAATTGTAGTTATTGTTGAAGCTTTTGATGAATGGAAAATAGGAAAGGTTAAAAATGGTTACAATAAGTTTTTTGATAAATGGCATGAAACGGATTTAAGAGATATGATTAAACGTGATCGTAATCATCCATCAGTAATTATGTGGAGTATTGGAAATGAAATTCTAGAACAAGGAAAAAAAGATGGATGGAAAGTAGCTAAAATGTTAAACGACATTTGCCATGATGAAGATAATACAAGACCAACAACTGTAGGTTTTAATTATTATCCAGCGCCTTTTGATAATAAATTAGCCCAATTTGTTGATATCGTTGGAATGAATTATTGGCCAGAAAACTATAAAGAAATTCTAGAAAATAATCCTGATATGATTGTTTATGGTTCAGAAACATCATCACAAACAAGCAGTAGAGGTGTGTATCATTTACCGATTGAATTTAAAGAAAAACACGAAACAAATCACGTATCTAGTTATGATGTAACTGTTGGTCCACCTTGGGCGTATGCACCAGATATTGAGTTTGATGCACAAGCAAAAGAATCTAGATCTTTGGGTGAATTTTTATGGACTGGTTTCGATTATTTAGGAGAACCAACACCTTATGGAGGAAGAGATAATTCTTCTCATGGTTACTGGAATGATGACTGGCCATCACGCTCATCTTACTTTGGACCAGTAGATTTAAGTGGTTTTCCAAAAGATAGATTTTATTTATATCAAAGTCAGTGGACAAAAGAACCTATGGTTCATGTTCTACCACATTGGAATTGGGAAGGAAAAGAAGGTGATAAAATTCCTGTTTTTGCCTATACAAATGCAGAAGTAGTTGAGCTTTTTGTGAATGGAAAATCTTATGGTAAAAAAGTAAAAGGGAAAGATTTAACTAAAATTCCTTCAGAATATCATGAGTTTGAAAAAGGAATGTACAAAACCAAGTACAGGTTATCTTGGAAAGTTCCATATCAACCAGGAAGCATAAAAGTTGTTGCATATAATGGCGGTAAAGAAGTTGCAACTAAAGAAATAAAGACAGCTTCTAAATCAGCAAAAGTAACGCTTGTAGCAGACAGAACAGAAATTGATGCAGATGGTTCAGATTTATCATTTATAACCGTAAAGATTGAGGATAAAGACGGTAACCTAAGTCCGATGGCAAAAAATTTAATAAAATTTAAAATTGAAGGTGAAGGAACTTTAGCTGCAGTAGGTAATGGAGATCCAACATCATTAGCTTCGTTTCAAATTCCAGAAAGAAAAGCATTTAGTGGTAAATGTTTATTGGTTGTAAAATCAACTGAAAAATCAGGTGAAATTAAAATCACAGCTTCTTCTGAAGGATTAGAATCTCAAGTTATTATTGTAAAAACGAACTAAAAATTGAAGTTATGTTTAAAAATAAGGTTTTAGTATTACTATTTATTTCGTTCATTTTTAGCCTCACTTCTTGTAAAAAGGAGGAAGAAAAAAAGCAATCTGTGTTTCCTCAATTCTTACCAAAGGAGAAACCAAATATGAAATTAAGTAAGGCTGTAAATAGATTGTATGACAACTATACAGCTGTAAAACCTCAAGAAAACGAATTATTTTCTCAATTTAAGTATACAGAAATAAAAGGTTTTGATTATAACAATCATGATGGAACCATAACACGTAGAGATCCTTCAAAAATAATATTTAATGCAGGAAAATATTACGTTTGGTATACCTATAGAAACACATCAACACCTCCTCAAGGAGCAGAAAAAAGTAACGATACAATTCCTTCAGCAGATTGGGATTTATCAGAAATTTGGTATGCAACAAGTAAAAATGGTTTTACTTGGGAAGAACAAGGAGTAGCTATAAAAAGACCAGAAAAGCCTTTTGTTGGTTGGCGTTCTGTTTCTACTGCAGATATTTTGGTTTGGAAAGGTAAGTATTACCTTTATTATCAGGGTTTTAAACAAGCAAGTGGTAAACGTGGAGATGATTGCCCAGTTGCAGTTTCATTTGCAGATTCTCCAAATGGACCTTGGACTCCTTACAACAAAGAAGTAATACCCAATGGAGAGAAAGGTTCTTGGGATCAATTCTCAATTCACGACCCTTATCCTTTAGTCTATAAAGGAAAAATCTATTTGTATTATAAATCAGATTTTGGAAAAACAACAGATTGGATAAGAATGCAAGGTCTTGCGACTGCAAATAATCCTTTAGGACCATTTACAAAACATCCTCTAAATCCTGTTATGTCATCAGGTCACGAAACCACATTATTTCCTTTTAAACAAGGGATTGCTGCTTTGGCTTATAAGGATGGAAATGAACATAATACAATTCAGTTTTCAGAAGATGGTGTCAATTTTGAAATTGCTTCCATCACAGAATTAATGCCAATTGCTGGCGCACCTTATATAGCTGATGCTTTTACCGATACTAAAGATGGAAGAGGAATAACTTGGGGATTATCTCATTTTATTGGAATGGGAGGAAGAGGAAAATGGCATTCTAAATTAGTTCGTTTCGATTGTGATTTGAGTTTAGATATTAATGATTCTCAAATGAAAAAATCTACAGTATATCATAGTCCAGAAGTGTATATGAAACAAGGATTAAATAAAACTCAATTAAAAAGGATTGAAGAAGAAAACAAAAAACTAAATCTCGATAAATAAAATTGTTAGATAAAATCAAACATAAAAGTTTACTCGTTTTAACTATAATACTGATTCAATTTTCTTGTTCAGAGAAAGAGATTGCTCTAGAACAAAAAGTAAAACCTTTTTCTACTGTTAAGGTTGATAAAAAAGTAGATAGTATAATGAGTAAGATGTCTTTAAATGAAAAACTTGCTCAAATTGAAGGGATTCGTCCACAAGATGTAATGGTTGATGGAAAATTATCTTTGGATAAATGCCGTGAAATAATTCCAAACGGAATTGGTCATTTTTGTCAATTTTCATCAGGATTAACCAAATCACCAAATGAGTTAAGAGATTTTGTTCGCGAAATTCAAAACTATTTAATAACCGAAACTTCTTCAAAAATTCCTGCGATTTTTCACGAAGAAGCAATAACAGGATTTGCAACACAAGGCGCAACAACATTTCCACAACAAATAGGAATGGGTTGTACTTGGAATTCAGAATTAATTACTGAAAATACAACTTCAACAAGAAAAAACATGCGTGCTGCAGGAGCAACTTTTGCATTGTCTCCAATGCTAGATATAAGCAGAACTGCACATTGGGAACGTTTAGAAGAAAGTTATGGTGAAGATTCATACTTAACTTCTAAATTAGGATTAGCATTTGTTAAAGGTTTACAAGGAGACGATTTAAAAACTGGAGTTGCAGCAACAGTAAAACACTTTGTTGGTTATGGAGCTCAAAATAATAATCCAAAAGAATTGTATGAAGAGTATTTAATGCCTCACGAAGCATTAATTAAAATTGGAAATGTGAAAAGTGTAATGCCTTCTTATGGTAAATATAAAGGTCAAGCTGTAGTTGCAAATAAGGAAATGTTAACTGGTATTTTGAGAAATCAAGTTGGTTTTAATGGAATTGTAGTTAGTGATTATGGTGCAGTAAATTTAACTTATCACGGACATAAACAAGCTGAATCTCCAATGCACGCAGGTGCAATGGCTTTAAATGCAGGGACAGATATTGAGTTACCAAAACCAAAATGTTTTCCATTATTACCAGAAGCAATTGAAAAAGGACTTATTTCAATGGAAACTGTGAATGATGCTGTAAGACGCTCATTAATTATGAAAGCTAATTTAGGTTTGTTAGATAAGAATCCTAAAATTGGAGTTGATGGTAATTTAGATTTTGATCCACCAGAGAATAGAGAATTAGCTTATCAATCTGCAACTCAATCAATCGTTTTATTAAAAAATAACGGAATTCTTCCACTTAAAAAAAATGCAAAAAGCATTGCTTTAGTTGGCCCAAATGCATCAAGCGTTTATGGTTTGTTGGGAGATTACACGTATCAATCTATGATATCTTTTTGGTGGAGTAAAGAGTTTGATAAGAATAATCCAAAATTGGTTTCTCTAAAGGAAGGCTTAGAATCTAGATTAGATAAAAGCGTTGTAAACTATGAAAGAGGTTGTGATTGGAGTGCAGCATTAGAATCTAAAATTAAAACAGATTTTGGAGATGATAGACTGAGCAAGCTTAAAATGATGGCGATTAAAGATGAGCTACAACCAGATTTAAAAAATGCATTAAAAATTGCTGAAGAGAGCGATGTAATTATAGCTGCAGTAGGTGAAAATATATACTTGTGTGGAGAAGGTAGAAAACGAAAAGGAATTAGACTTCCTGGAGAGCAAGAAGCATTTGTAGAGCAATTAATTGCTACAGGAAAACCTGTGGTTTTAGTGATTTTTGGAGGAAGACAACAATTAGTAAGCAAGTTTGAGGGTAAATGCGCCGCAATTTTACAAGTTTGGTTTCCTGGTGAAGAAGGAGGAAATGCGATTGCAGATATTTTAACAGGAAAAGTAAATCCTTCAGGAAAATTATGTGTGAGTTATCCTAAAACAGAAAGTAAACAAGAAGTAAATTATAAGAACGGATATAATAAAGATAACCAACCTCAATACCCATTTGGATTTGGTTTGTCTTATACAAACTATAGTTACAGAAATTTTAAAATGAATTCTTCAACAGACATTAATGAAGAACGATTTGAAATCTCTTTCGATTTAACAAATTCAGGAGGTTTTGATGGAACAGAAATTGCACAATTATATGTTTCTCCAAAGGATAAAAACTCAACAATGAAACCAATTCAATTAAAAGGTTTTCAAAGAGTGAAGTTAAAGAAAGGAGAAACTAAAAAGGTAATTTTTAAAGTATCTCCAGAACAGTTGGTTCAATACAAAATGAGTCAATGGATTATAGAATCTGGAAATTATGAATTTAAAATTGGAGCTTCAGTTTCTGATATTAAATTAAGTGGAAATATAGAAATTAAAGGAAAAGACAAAATACTTCCAAATGGAAGATTTGTGTTTTTCTCAGAAAACGAACAAAGTATCATATAATAAATAATAGATTATGAAATTAAGAGCATTATGCATCGTAACAATTCTGTCTTTAAACATCGTGAATGCCCAAAAGGATGTGAAGCAGAAAACAGAGAAGTTTGAAAAAAGTTGGGAATCTTTAGCAAAAGTTAATCAAGTTCCTGATTGGTTTCAAGATGCTAAATTCGGAATTTATGCACATTGGGGACCTCAATCTTCAGTATTTGAAGGTATAGATCCAAACAAGTGGTATGGTGGTTGGCACGGTATGCAGATGTATCAAGATGGTAAAGTTGTGCCTACAAAAAACGGCAAGCCAACAAATAATTTTTTACATCATAAAGAAAAATACGGACATCCCAAAAAAGTTGGCTATACACAAGTAATTAAGCAATTTAATCCATCAAAATTTGATGCAAAAAAATGGGCAGAGCTTTTTGAAAAATCAGGAGCAAAATTTGCAGGACCTGTAGCAATGCATCATGATAATTTTGCAATGTGGGACAGTAAAACAACTCGTTGGAACTCTATGAATTATGGAGGCATTGATCCATCAGCAACATTAAAAAAAGAAATTGAAGAGAGAGGAATGAAATTTATGGCTTCTTTTCATCACGCATTTACTTGGAAATTCTTTGCACCTGCACACGCACACGGAAATATTAAAGCAAAAGATTATGATTTATATACATCACCTCACTCTTTAGAATCGGATACTCCAGATGATCGTTTTTATAAAGAATGGTGGGCTAAATTAAAAGAATATATAGATGTTTATCAACCAGATTTAATTTGGTTTGATTGGTGGTTAGAAAATATGACGGATGAAAGTCGTCAAAAGTTTTTAGCATACTACTATAATAAAGGAATTGAATGGAATAAAGAAGTTGCTGTAGCATATAAAGAAAGCACTTTTCCAATAGATACTGCAATTAAAGATTACGAAAGAGGAAGACCAAATCAACCTAAAAATCCAGCTTGGTTAACAGATACTTCTCCTGGAGCTTGGTTTTACAGACCAAATGCAAAATTTAAATCACCAAATGAATTAATTGATATTTTGGTTGATATCGTTTCAAAAAATGGTGTAATGTTATTAAATGTTCCTCCGAATCCTGATGGAACTATTCCTCCAGTAATGGCAGATTTATTAATTGACATGGGAGATTGGTTGAAGATAAATGGTGATGCTATTTATGGCACAAGACCTTGGACAATTTTTGGTGAAGGACCAACAAGATTACCAGAAGGAGGACATAAAGTTGAAAAGCATAAAATTGAATACACAAATAAAGATATTCGATTTACTAAAAAATCAGATAAGGAGTTTTATGCAATTGTTTTAGATAAACCTCAAGATAAAATTGTAATTAAGTCTTTAAGTACACAAATTGGAGTTTTAAATTCTAAAATTGAAAAAATCGAACTTTTAGGAAGTAAAGAGAAAATTGTATGGGTTAGAAATGAAGAAGGTTTAGTAATTACTGCTCCAAAATCTTATCCATCCGATTATGCATTTTCTTTCAAAATTATTATGGAAGGATATACTGAAAATAATATTGGAGGTGGTGTAGAAGCTCACAAAGATTAATAATTTATAAAATGAGAAAACTCCTTTTTTTGTTTCTTTTCGGGCTGAATTATATGCAGGCTCAAGAAAAACCAAATATCATTTTCATCCTTACTGATGATCAATCTTATGGTATGATGGGATGTACAGGTAATGATATTGTACAAACTCCAAATATTGATACTTTGGCAAATGAAGGAATTTTATTTACTAATGCTCATATTACAAGTGCTATTTGCACACCAAGTAGAATCTCAATTTTATTAAGTCAATTTGAACGTAAGCACGGTGTAAATTTCAATTCAGGAACTAGTGTTTCTGACGATGCTTGGGAACAATCATATCCTATGGTTATGAAAAAAGCGGGTTATTATAGAGGTTGGGTTGGTAAAAACCATGCTCCAATAGGAGAAGGTGGTTACACAAGTGGTTTAATGGATAAAAGTTTCGATTATTGGTATGCTGGTCATGGCCATTTGAGTTTTTATCCAAAAAACAGACATAAAATTTTTAATGATGCAATTGCAACAACGCAACCAGAAATTATTAACGAAGGAATTAATGATTTTTTAGATAATAATGAAAGAAAATTAAAAGGAGCAATTCAATTTTTGGATGAACGTCCAGAAGACAAACCTTTTATGCTGTCAGTTAACTTTAATTTACCACACGGTGCAAGTACAAGCACTATGAAATTAAAGCCAAATGATGATGAAATTTACAAAACATTATATCGTGACAAAGTAATTCCATTACCAGAAAATTACATCGCTAAAAAGGATATTAAAACCCCAAAATTACCTTCAGATTTATTAAAAGTTGAAGATAGACAAGAAGGATATAATTACGTTGACACTCCAGAAACCAACAAGGAAAGATATATTCGTCAGCTACAGGCCATGACAGGTATAGATAGATTAGTTGGTAATTTAAGAACAAAGCTAAAGGATTTGAAAATTGATAAAAACACCATCATTATTTTCACTTCTGATCACGGATTATTTATGGGCGAACAAGGTTTAGGAGGGAAATCTTTATGTTATGAAAAAACAACACACGTTCCACTTATCGTTTTAGACCCTAGAGTTAAAAGAAAACATAAAGGTTTAAAAAGTGATGCTTTGGTACAATCTATAGACATTGCTCCTACAATGCTTTCATTTGGAGGAATTAATATTCCGAAGGAGTTTCAAGGAAAAGATATTTCTCATTTTATAAAAGGTGATAAAAAAGAAGTAAGAGATTTTGTTTTTACAGAAAACTTATGGTCTACACAATTTGGTAATCCAAGATGTGAAAGTGTTCAAAATAAAGAATGGAAATACATTCGTTATTACAAGAATAACAATTTTTCAGCATCAAAAAAGAAAGCTGTTGCTAAGGAGTTAGGAATAAATGTAAATAAGATGTTGTATGCGGTTCACGATCCTGATATCGGAGTTTACAGAGATTATGTAGAATCGCCTTTGCAAGGAGAACAACCTGTTTATGAAGAATTATATCATTTAAAATCAGATTCTAATGAGTTTTATAATTTAGTTGATAACACAAAACACAAACAAATACTTGAAGGTTTAAGAAAAACTTGGAAAGAAGAAATTATAAAAGCAAGAGGAACAGAAATTCCTAAAGTTTTTAGATATACAAACGATAGTCATCCAAAAGGAGGTCATTAAAACAGCACATTTTAAAAAACTAAAATATGAATTCACTATTAAAACTATTAATTTGCGTCCCTTTTTTACTAATTTCATGCGCAACAGTTTCAACTATTAAACCAGAAGCGCCAACTTTTCTAAAAGGAGAAGACCCAAAACCTGCGAATACACAATGGAAGTTAGTACAAAACATGTCTGATGAATTTGAAGGCGATAAAGTAGATGAAAATAAATGGCAAATATCTGGGCAAGGTTGGATTGGTAGAGCGCCAGGTTTATTTCTAGCAGAAAATGTTAACGTAGTTGATGGAAGTTTGCAAATTACCACCAATGTTTTACCAAAAAAGATAATAAAAAAAGGACAAGAATATACGTATGGCGGCGGTTATGTCGGATCCAGAAAAGGTAGAACTTATGGCTATTACGAATGCGAAATGAAAGCTAACAAAACATTTATGTCATCAACATTTTGGATGATCAATGACCGAAAAGATGCAAGTGGTTGCGATCAAAGAACTACAGAGTTAGACATTCAAGAATGTGTTGGAGAAATCGTTAACGAGGCTGAATGGATGAAGAACTTTGATCAGCGAATGAATTCGAATACACATAGTCGCGATATTCCAAAAGGATGCGATTATAAAAAAGGGTCCAATAAAGGCGGAAGTTCAACGAGTGGTAAAGTTTACGATGATTTTCACGTTTACGGTGTTTGGTGGAAATCTAAAGACGAAATTTTATTCTTTTTAGACGGTAAATTTCAAGTTAAAGTAAAACCTCCTGCAGATTTTGATATAGAAATGTATTTAAGATTGGTGGTAGAAACTTACAATTGGAATAAAGCTCCAGAAGATGGAGGCATGACAGGATCAAAAGCAGATAGAACAACAATATATAATTGGGTACGCTCTTGGAAATTGGTTAAAAATTAGAATATATATTTATATGATTAAAAGTAATTTGAATAATAGTTGTTTTTTTAATAAGTGGAGCCTAATAACATTATTTGTTAGTATATTATTTTTGTTTTCATGTAATGAAAACCGAAAAATCGAATACAATATCACAGATTTTGGAGCAAAAGCAGACGGAATTACATTAGACACAAAAGCAGTCCAGAATGCAATTGATGAATGCTCAAAAAAAGGAGGAGGAAAAGTAATTATTCCTTCTGGAAAAACGGTTTTAATTGGTACAATTTACTTGAAAGATTTTGTAAATCTGCACGTAGAAAATGGAGCTATATTACTTGGTAGCTCAAATATTGAAGATTATACTACAGACACTCACAAGAATATGTACAAAAACGAACCTCATATGGATCGTTGTTTAATTTTTGCCAATAACGCAAAATCATTTGCTATTACAGGTTTAGGTACTATTGACGGAAATGGATATTTTAAGAACTTTACAAGTAAAACTGGTCGTCCAATGATGATTCGTTTTATAAATTCTAATGACATTACATTTAAAGATATTACGTTAAAAAATCCTGCAGCTTGGACATCTGCTTGGTTGTATTGCAACGAAATTGTAGTTGAAGGAATTAAAATTGTAAGTAGAGTAAATAATAATGGAGATGGTTTAGATTTTGATGGATGCACAAACGTAAGAGTTTCAAACAGTTCTTTTGATACCAGTGATGATTCCATTTGTTTACAAGCATCTTTACCTAATAAACCTTGTAAAAACGTAGTAGTTACCAACTGTACTTTTACAAGTAAATGGGCAGGAATGCGCATAGGTTTGTTATCGAGAGGAGATATTGAATCTGTAACTGTTAGTAATTGTACTTTTAATGATATTGAAGATTCTGGTCTTAAAATTCAACTAAATGAAGGTGGAGAAATGAAAAATATGACTTTCACTAATTTGGTGATGAAAAATGTTCCAAGACCTATTTTTATGACGTTTGCACAACAAAAAGCTTGTGTAGATGCTCCAGAAGAAATGTATCCGATGAAAGCGATGCATCATTTTATTTTTGATGGAATTATAGCAGACAATAGCAAGCTTGATAAAAACTCTGCCATTTTTATTACAGGAATGCCAAATAATTATATCACAGATATTCAATTAAATAATATTCAAATGATTTTTGCTGGAGGAGGAACAAAAGAAGATGCTTCAAATGAAATAAAAGAATATACGCTTGATGTTTTAGATGGTTGGTGGCCAGAGTTTCATTTAGTAGGTACATTGCCTGCTTCTGGCATTTATGCAAGACATATAAAAGGTTTAAGTATAAATAATGTTAGTGTAAATCTCTTAAATGAAGATAAAAGACCACTTGTTGTTTTTGATGATGTAATTGATAGTAATGTTGGTTCATTATTCTTAAACCGAAAGAAAGTTAAAAAGATTAATTAATGAACCTAAGAATTACATATACTTTATTCCTTTGTTGGTTTTTGATGATGTCTTGTAACAATCAAAAACCGGGATACAACATCACAGATTTTGGTGCAAAAGGAGATAGTTTAACCATAAACACAAAGTTCATTCAAAGTGCTATTGATAAATGTGCAGAAAATGGTGGAGGAACTGTTTTTATAAAAAAAGGAATTTTTATTAGCGGAACAATTCTATTGAAAAGTAACGTAAAATTGCACGTTTCTGAAAACGCAAAATTAGTTGGTAGCTCAAATCCTAGAGATTATATAAGTATAGATGGTTTTGTTGATGCAACTGGTCAAGAAAGAGGAAATTGTTTAATTGGCGCAAAAAATGCAACAAATATTGGTGTTTTAGGAAAAGGAATTATTGATGGAAACGGAATTGCATTCACTTATAAGAAACTTCAAGAGAAAATAAAAGTATTGAATTTGAATGATGAACAGAAAAAAGGTTTTGGAAGAAATCGCCCTTTTTTATTGCGTTTTGTAAAGTCTTCAAACATCAATTTAAAAGACATTAATTTAAGACAACCTGCAGCTTGGACTTGCCATTTTTATCAATCTAATTCCATATTGGTTGATAATGTAAAAATATATAGTCACTCAAATCATAATAATGATGGAATTGATATTGATTCAAGTTACGATGTCATTATCAAAAATTGTGACATTGACACAGGTGATGATGCAGTTTGTGTAAAAACTACAAGCCCAAAACCAAGTTATAATATTGATGTTTCAAATTGTAATTTAAAAAGTGATTGGGGAGCCATAAAATTCGGAACAGAATCTATGGGAGATTTTTATAACATCAATATAAAAGACTGTAAAATTTACGATACAAAAGGCGGAGGTATCAAATTATTATCTGTTGATGGCGCAAATATGCACAATGTAACAATTGATAATATTGAAATGCAGAATGTAGATATGCCAATATTTATAAGACTTGGAGAGCGTTTAAGAACCTATAGAAATGCAGAAAAACAAGATGTTGGAAGTATCAAAAATGTAACTATCAAAAATATAAAAGCAACAACTAGAGATTTGAAAAACTCAAGAGTTTCATCACCAACAGGAGTTTTTATTACAGGTACACCTAATCATAAAATAGAAAGTATAACTTTAGAAAACATTGATATCACTTTACCAGGAAGTGAAGATAATTTAGTTCTAAAACCAGTTTTAGAAAACGAAAAAGCATATCCAGAATTTAACTTTTTTAAAGTTTTACCAGCAAATGGATTGTTTGGAAGACATATAAATAAATTAAATATTAAAAACTTGAAGTTTACTTCAACTTCAAACGATGTTAGAGAAGAAATTGTTCTAGAAGATGTTGTTAGGAGGTTAATAAATTAAGAATATGAGAAAATTAATAAATAAAAATATGAGAATTTTAAGCTACTTAATAGGAGTCTTTCTTTTGATTTCCTGTTCAAAAGACAACTCAGGAAGAGTTGTAGAAGATTTTAATGCCAATTGGAAATTTAATTTAGGAGAAAATGTAAATTCTTTTAAACTTGATTTCAAAGATAATGATTGGAGAACCTTAAATGTTCCTCACGATTGGAGTATTGAAAAAGGATATCAAAAAGAAGGAGCAACAGCTGCCAGTTCTGGTTTTGTTCCTGGAGGAATTGGTTGGTATAGAAAATCATTTACATTAAGTGAAGTAGATAAAAACAAAGAAATTACAATTTTATTTGATGGTGTTTACAATAATTCTAGTATCTGGATAAACGAACAATTTTTAGGAAAAAGACCTAATGGTTATAGTTCGTTTTCATACGATTTATCAGAATATTTAAAATTTGATGGTTCAGAAAATGTAATTGCTGTAAAAGTAGATAGAACTACTTATGTAGATTCTCGTTGGTACACAGGTTCTGGAATTTACAGAAAAGTAAGATTGATTAAAAAAGCAAAACTGAATATTGCACAATGGGGAGTTCAAATTACAACTCCAGAAGTTTCAAATGAAAAAGCAATTGTTAGCATCAATACTAATCTTAAAAACAACAATATAAAAGCTTCAAACTTAAGTTTAAAATATAGTATTGTTGATGCAAGTGGAATAGAAATAGCGTCAGAAAAAGTGAATTTAGGTGAGAAGACTGAAGTTCCATCAACTAAAATAGAAGTTACAAATCCACAACTTTGGTCAACAGAAAAAGGAAATTTATATCAATTAAAAGTGTCTTTGTTTCAAGGGGAAACTTTATTAGATAATGATACTCAGAACTTCGGAATTAGAACTTTTAAATTTGACGCAGATAAAGGGTTTTCTTTAAACGGAAAAAAAGTAAAAATTAAAGGTGTAAACTTACATCACGATGCTGGTGCAGTTGGTGCTGCAGTGCCTAAAGGTATTTGGGAGTATAGAATTCATAAATTAAAATCAATTGGAGTAAATGCAATTCGTTTTGCTCATAATCCTCACGCAGTAGATTTATTAGAAGTATGTGATAAAGAGGGAATTTTAGTAATGAACGAAGCTTTTGATGAGTGGCACGTACCTAAATTAAAGAGTAAAGCATATTTAGGAGATAATGCTGCTTCAGAAATTGTATATCCAGAAACAGGTAAAAAATCTAACCCAGATTTAAAAGGTTCAAAGGGCAAAGACATAAATGCAAAAGGAATAGATGTAACAGATGGTTATTCAGAAGTTTTTAATGAATGGTCTGAGCGTGATTTAAAAGATTTAATTCGTAGAGATTTCAATCATCCATCAGTATTTATGTGGAGTATTGGTAACGAAATCGAATGGACTTTTCCTCATTATTCTAAAACATATAATGATGTAAATGGAGCGTCTGGAGCTCAAGGTTATGAATATGTACCTAATTATGATCAAGAAACTGTAAAAAAAGCATTTGACAAAAATATTACTGATGATCCTTTAGCAAAAACTGCAAAACAATTAGTTGCTTGGGTTAAAGAAATGGATACAACTAGACCAGTAACTTGTGGTAGTGTATTACCTTCAATAGGTATGGTAAGTGGTTATGGAACTGCTGTAGATGTTTATGGTTATAATTATAGAGCAGCAGATTACGATGCTGCACATAAAGAATATCCTAATTTAAAAATTTTAGGTACAGAAAACTGGGGAAGTTACAATGAATGGAAAAGTATTAACGAACGTGATTTTGTCGCAGGAATTTTTTGTTGGACAGGCTTTGCATATTTAGGAGAAGCTGGTCCTTGGCCACGTAAAGGTTTAAATATTTCGTTTTTTGATTTTGCAGGATTCAAAACTCCAAGAGGTCATTTTTATGAAACACTTTGGATAAAAGATCCAAAAGTTTATATGGTTACAACGCCAGTAAATGAATCAGAATTTTCTTTTACTAAAAAAGATGGATGGAAATTCGAGATGCAATTAACACCTCCTCCTGTTTGGAAGATGTTACGTAAATGGGAATGGTATAAAGTATCTCCTAAATGGAAATACAACAACAATGAAGAAATTGTTGTTCAGACGTATACAAATTGTGAAGAAGCAGAACTGTTTTTAAACGGAACTTCTTTAGGAAAACAAAAACTAGCAGATGTTGTAGAAACAGATCACATCTTAAAATGGTTAGTACCTTATACAGATGGAGAATTAAAAGTTGTTGGTTATAATGATGGTAAAAAAGTAGATGAGTATATTTTAAATACACATAAAGATGAAGTTGCAAAAATTAATATTTCATCAACAAAAACTACTTTAAATGCAGATGGTTATGATATTTCAGTAATTACAATTGAATTACTTGATGAAAATGGAAACTTAATTATTGATGCAGATAAAGAAGTAACATTTAATGTTTCTGGAGAAGCAACAAATATTGGTATTGATAATGGTTGGGAGATGAATGTGCAATCTCATAAAACAAATAAAACTGTAACTTATCAAGGAAAAGCAATTTTAATTATCCAATCTACTAAAAAAGCAGGTAATATTAAAGTTACAGCTAAAAACAAAAATGCAATTTCTGCGACTATTACATTGAATTCAAAATAAAAAAATGAAAATGAAGTTTTTGAAGTATGCTACGTTTGTTCTGTTTGTTTTGCTATCTGTAGTTTCGGTTTTGGGGCAAAAGAAAAAGCCAAACATTATTTTTATAATGTCAGACGATCACACATCACAAGCTGTTGGCGCTTATGGCGGACGATTGTCAAAATTAAATCCGACACCAAATATCGATAAATTAGCTGCGGAAGGCATTCGTTTTGAGAACGCATTTTGTACTAATTCTATTTGTACTCCAAGTAGAGCAAACATTATTACGGGTCAATATTCACAAACAAACGGAGTTTTAGATTTAGATATTCATTTAGAAAACAGCAAACAATATTTACCAAAAGAGTTAAAAAAACTTGGTTATTCCACCGCAATTATTGGGAAGTGGCATTTATACACAGAGCCAAATTTCGATTATTATAAGGTTTTACCGGGTCAAGGAAAATATTTTAACCCAACTTTTATGGAAAAAGGTCAGGGTGAATATCCAAAGAATATAGTGAAATCAAAAGGTCATTCTACAGACGTAATTACAGATGCTTCCATTGAATATTTAAATGAAGTTGATAAATCTAAACCGTTCTTTTTAATGCATCATTACAAAGCGCCACACGATAAATTTGAGTATGCGCCACGTTATGCCGATTATTTAAAAGATGTAGAAATCCCTGAACCTGCGAGTTTATACAATCAACCAAACTTTGGTTCTGCGGGTGTTTTTGGAGAAGATAATGATTTGAAGAATTTTATAGGAACTTCTGTTTCCCCAAGAAATACAAATGCCAATAATCATAGTAATTATTCAAAATTATTTTTTAAAAACGAAAAAGATCCAAAGAAAAGTACACATTTGGCATATCAAAAATATTTAAAAGATTATTTACGATGTGTAAAAGGTGTCGATGATAATTTAGGACGGTTATTTACCTATTTAAAAGAAGCAGGGTTGTGGGAAAACACCATAATTATTTATACAGGAGATCAAGGAATGATGTTAGGAGAACATGATTTTGTAGACAAACGTTGGATGTATGACGAATCTATGCGAATGCCATTTATTGTGCATTATCCTAAAGGAATTGATAAAGGAATGGTAACAGATTTATTGATAAATAATACCGATTATGCGCCAACTATGATTGAACTTGCTAGAGGTGAAAAACCTACATATATGCAAGGCGAAAGTTTTATAAAAACCTTAAATGGCGAAAGTGAAACGGATTGGCGAGAAGGAACTTATTACAGATATTGGATGCATATTATTCATCATTATGTGCCAGCTCATTTCGGGCTTCGAACCAAAGAACACAAACTTATTTTCTATTATGGGAAACATTATCTGTCTGAAAATGAATTTGAAGGTCATTATTGGAAAACCCAATATAAAGATGTAAACAAAGAAACACCGCATACTTGGGAGTTTTACGATTTAAAAAATGACCCAGAAGAATTACATAATAAATACAATGACCCAGCTTACAAAAACATCATTTCTAAAATGAAAGTGGAGCTAAAAAAACAACGTATTGAGTTGAATGAAACAGATGCGAAATATCCAACAATTCAAGCAATTGTTGATAAACATTGGAATGATTAATTTATAAATTATGACGAAAGTAAGATTAGTGTTTTTTATCAGTAATCATTTTTTGTGATGAGAAAAAACCTATAAATGGAATGAATGGCTTTACAATATGATAGAAAAGGAATTGAATTTTAGAAATAAAAGCAAAAAAATAGAGTCTAATTAAGCTAAAAAAAATATTTCAATGAAAAAATACACATTCATTTTATTGCTATTTATTGTATGTAATTTACAATCTCAAAATAGTAATATTTCAACCTTTAAAAAAGGAGATAGAATTGTTTTTATAGGAAATAGTATTACGCATGATGGTAGATATCATAACTTTTTTCAGATATATAATGCAACTCGTTTTCCTAATGAAAAAGTAGCCTATTTCAACGCTGGTATTGCAGGTGATGTTGCTAATGGAATGATTCGTCGTTTTGAAAGTGATATTTTGGTTCATAAACCAACTCATGCTTTTTTAATGACAGGTATGAATGATGTAAACAGATGGTTATACACAGATAAAAAACCAGATGCTAACAATTTAAAACAGCGTCAAGAAACTTTAGATAAGTATATTTTACAAACCGAAGAATTGGCAAAAAGATTGGTAGAAAATAACATCAACCCAATTTTTATTACTCCATCAATCTACGATCAGACAGGAATACAAAACACAACCAATGATTTTGGTACAAATGATGGGTTGTCAACTTTTGCCCTTCATATAAAAAGAATGGCAAAAAAATATAATGCTCCTTTGGTTGATTTTCAAAATATTATGTTATCAATTAATAAAAAAGAACAAGCAAAAGATTCTACTTTTACAATAGTTGGTCCAGATAGAATCCATCCTCAAGATATAGGTCATTTAGTAATGGCTTTTGAAATGATTAGAACGATTGCACCAACAGAATATATATCTAAAACAATAATTGATGCTCGTAAAAATAAAGTAAAAGAATCTTTTAATAGTGAAGTGGTTTTTGAAGAAAAATCTAATGATTTTGAGTTTAAAATGTTAGAGAAATCATTGCCTTTTCCTATTAAAGAAGCTTTTCAAAAAGTGAATAAATTAGTGCCTTTAAATAAAACACTAAACAATGAAATCTTAGTTGTGAAAAGGTTAAAAAAAGGAAATTATAAACTTTTAATTGATGATGATGAAATAGGTTTTTTTGCTTGTGATGACTTAAAAAGAGGAATCAATTTGGCAAATTATCAAAACACACCTCAGTATAAGCAAGCTATTAAAGTTTCGGAGATTGTAAATGTATATCATAAAACACAAGACAGTTTAAGAAACATCACTTTTGTAGAATTTAAAATGATGGGTGACTATAAAGGTGATAATACATTGGCTTCTAAAAAAGAATTCCTAATTGCTAAAAACGAAAAAGACATTGGTAAAAGTTGGTACGAATGGAATAAGAAAAACATTCAAAAATACTTTGTAATTCTTCCAAAAGAAAAAGAGTTATGGAGGAAACTAAAAATGTATAGAGATGAAATTTATACAGCTAATAAACCTAAATGGCATCGTTTTAAATTAGTGAAACAATAATTATTGATTTTACTTTTTCTGATTTTTAAAACATAAAAAATGACTATCAAAACGCAACTTTTCTTTATAATATTAAGTGCTCTTTTTTTGAGCTGTTCAACAATAAAAGAGAAAGAATCAAGAAGTATAAAAGATTTTAACTTCGATTGGGAGTTTTATTTAGGCGATGTTGAATCTGCTGAAAAAGAAACTTGGAAATCTGTAAGATTGCCACACGATTGGAGTGTAGAACATTCATTTACAAAAGAAGCAGCAGGTGCAACAGCATTTCTTCCTGGAGGAATTGGTTGGTATAAGAAACAATTTTTTGTATCAGAAAACGATAAAAATAAAATTATTTCTATAGAATTTGATGGAGTTTATTCTAATTCAGAAGTTTGGATTAATGGTAATTATTTAGGAAAACGTCCTTATGGATATATCCCTTTTTCTTATGAATTAACTGAACATTTAAAGTATGGAGAAGCAAATGAGATTAAGGTAAAAGTAGATCGTTCTGCATATATAGATTGCAGATGGTATCCTGGTTCTGGAATTTACAGAAGTGTTAAGTTAATTGCTACAAATAAATTACATATTCCTCAATGGGGAACATTTATTACTACACCAAAGGTTGATGAAAAAAATGCGACTGTTTCCCTAAAAATAGATATTAAAAACCAATTTAAAGTTGATAAAAAAGCAATATTAAAAACAACTATTTTTTATCAAAATGAAATAATTTCAACAGTAAATTCATCTATTAACTTAAGTGCTGATAAATTAAAAAAAGTAAGTCAAAATATCAATATAAAAAACCCTGAAATTTGGGATATTGAAAGCCCTAATCTTTATAAAGCAGTTTCAAAAATTGTAATTGATGATACAGTTATTGATAGAAAAGAAACAAAATTTGGGGTGAGAAGTTTTTCTTTTGATAAGAATGAAGGTTTCTTTTTAAACGGAAAAAATACTTTAATAAAAGGAGTTTGTTTACATCACGACGCTGGTTTGGTTGGTGCTGCAGTTCCTAAAGGAGTTTGGAAACGTAGACTTGAAACTTTAAAAGAAGCAGGAGTTAATGCGATAAGAACAGCTCACAATCCACCTTCAGCAGAGTTTTTAGATTTGTGTGATGAATTAGGCTTTTTAGTACAAGATGAAGCTTTTGATGAGTGGAATAATCCAAAAGACAAGAAACATAATTATAACCAGGTAAAGTCAGATCCTTTAACTTCTGGTTATACAGAACATTTTTCTGAATGGTCAGAAAGAGATCTTAAAAACATGGTTCTTAGAGATCGAAATCATCCTTCAATAATTATGTGGAGTATTGGTAATGAAATCGAGTGGACCTATGCACGATATGGACAAGCAACAGGTTATTGGGGAGAAAATAAAGTAGGTGATATTAACTATTATTATGATGAACCTAGACTTGCTATTAATAAAATAAAAAAGAATTTTAATACATCTAAACCAAGTAAATATAGTTTAGCAAATACAGCTAAAAATTTATCAAAATGGGTAAAAGAAATTGATGCAACAAGGCCTGTTACTGCAAATTTGGTAATACCAACTGTAAGTAATTTTTCTGGTTATGCAGATGCTTTAGATATTGTTGGTTTAAGTTATAGACAAGCTGTTTACAATTATTCTCACAAGAATTATCCTAATAAAACATTTTTAGGAACAGAAAATTGGGCAAAATATCACGAGTGGAAAGCTGTTTTAGACAAACCTTTTATTTCTGGAATTTTCTTGTGGACTGGTATTGATTATATGGGTGAATCTAGAAGTTGGCCTGTAAAAGGAAGTGGAAGTGGCTTGTTAGATTTTGCTGGGTTTAAAAAACCTGCTTTTCATATGTTTAAATCGCTTTGGTCTACAAAACCTCATATTTATATAACAACTCAAAATGAAGAAAAATCGCCTTACAAATTAGATGTAAAATCTAATATGGTAGTAGAAAAAGAAAAAGGTTGGTCTAAAAAACAAAAATGGGGTTGGCATAAAGTTAATGAACATTGGAATTATAATAAAGGAGAGGAAATCGCTGTTGAGGTTTATACAAATCAGCCAGAAGTAGAATTGTTTTTGAATGATACATCTTTAGGAATTAAAAAACTGAGCGATGTTGATGATCATATTTTAAAATGGTTTGTTCCTTATTCTGAAGGAAAATTAACTGCAAAATCTGTTGAAACATCTTCTATAGAAACATCAATAAAAACAGCGAAAGAATTTAAAAACATAAAACTAGAAGTTGATAAAACTGAACTAAAAGCAGATGGATATGAAGTTGCTCATTTTACAGTTCAATTAATGGATGAAAATGGAAATCCTATAAAATTTGAAGACAAAGAAATTGAATTCATCATTGAAGGAGATGCAAAATTATTAGGTGTTGATAATGGACATTATGCAAATGTACAAGATTATCAAAGTAATCGTTTAAAAACTCATAATGGTAAAGCATTAATGATTCTACAATCCAACTTAAATGCTTCTATAGTTAAAGTAAAAGCAATCTGTGTAGATATTACTAGTGAAATTATTACGCTGAGTATAAAATAATTTATTAATCTTCAGGATAATAAACTTTGATTAATTCAGTAAGGTTTGTTTTATATCCTGCTTTAGAAAAATCTTGAAGTTCTATTCCTTGAGATTTTAATAGCGCATCATTTGATAAATTTAATTTACCAGATTCAATTCCTATTAGCTTAATTTCTGAAAACAAAGTACCATTAAATGGCGTTAATTGATCTTCTGATACTTTATCATATTGTGCTAATTGTCTTAATTTAATGTCTCCAGAATTACTATTGAAGATGTTGTTTTTCCAAGAAGTAATTCCAATTGCAGATGAATAACCTTTCATTACTTTGCCTTGTTTACCTTTAATATATTTTGGTGAACTTTCTGTGGGACCTTTAAAAATAATAGAATCAGCAACTAAAATATTCTTTTCAAAAGTTAATTCAGATGAATTTGCATACGCTATAGATTGCGGGCCTTTATCAAGAAAAACATTGTTTTTATAGCTACAATTTCTTGTCATATGTGCTTGAATTGGTACTTTTGCATTGTAAGATAAATTATTTTCAACTACACAATTTTCACAACCTTCATCTAAATAGTAAGCATATGTTTTTATACCAGAATTCAATTTAGACAAAACAACATTATTTTTTACTTTCGTGTTTTTATGTCCAAACATATAAATAGCTCCACCATCTTGCATAAAAGTTTTTATATTATGAATAACATTTCCTTCAACTAAAGAATTATTTCCGATTCCATTTATTCCACAATAAGGCATATTATAAATCTCATTCTGACTTATTGTATTTTTGTTTCCTTGGCCAAAAATACCAACAGCACTTTTGTAAATTAATCCAATATCGTGTAATCTGTTTTGTTTGATTTCTATATTTTTTCCTCTATAAAAAATGGCTCCTGCACCACAATTCTCTATTTCAGAATTAGTAATTTTTATATTATTTCCTAATAATTTTAAAGCCCAACCACCAATATTTTTAATATTTAAGTTGATAAGAGAAACGTCATCGATGTTTTTTCCACTAATAGCTCCTTCAAAACGCATTGCACCATAACCACCAGTAATTAATTTAGTTGTTGTAGAAGTTAGCGTTAGATTTTCGATAGAAATATTAGAGGTTCCTTTTTCTAAAGTTATAATATTTTGATATTTTGGAACTATGATTTGCAAAGAAGAAATATTTTCATTTTCTGTTGGCCAATAATACAATCGTTCATTTGTTCTGTCTAAAAACCATTGTCCTGGTTTTGTCATTCCTTCCAAAGTGTTCCAAACAACATACGTTTGTGCATTTTTGTTTCTCTTTGCAAAAGCTCCTGGAGGATGTTGGCTTTCGTTATCAAATTTTAAAGTATTATTTTCTATATTATGACTTTTTAAACCAACTAAAGTTTCATCCCATTCATGGTAAATTGTTAATTCTGCATTGTTAACATCGATGTTTTTAATGTCTTCAGGAATATATTTTAAAGTAGTTTTTTCTTCATCTGTAGGTTTTCTTTCCCAACCACCAGCTTCTGAAGATAACCATCTAACATCAAAATTATTTAAATGTGTGAAAGCTCCTTTTTCTGGTGATCTTGCACGCTCTTTATATTTTCCGTTTACTTGAATCATTCTAAAATCCCAATTTCTATTTCTAGTATTTGGTACATCAGCATATATAAACTTTCCTTCTTTTTTTAAATTTTCTAACTTAATTCCTCCAAAAAGCATAGGTGAACTTCCTTCTTCACCTTTAATCGTTAGGTTTTTATCCTCTTTTGTTAGCTTAAGATTTACATCAAAATATTTACCCTTTTTAACGATAATCACTTTTTTACCATTAGTTTCTCTAGTTTTATTAATAGCAAAATCTAATGTTTTAAGAGGTGAAGATGAAGATCCTGCATTTTTATCATCTCCGTTTTCACTTACATAGATTTTTAAGCTTTCTGAAGGTTTTGGTGAACATCCAATATGAAAAAAAGATGATATAAATAGTAAGTATACGATGCTTTTAAATTTCATAATTATGTATTATAAGAAGATGGCACAAACGCCAGATTTTATTTCTTTTGTTCTTTGTTTTTCTGATAGTTTTCCATCAGAATTAATTCTGTAAACTATTGTTTCATCAGAATCTTGTAAGCAAGCAATTAACCAATTTCCATCTTTAGAAATATTGAATTCTCTTAACGTTTTTCCTTCCGTAAATTGATGGTCTACTAACTCTAATGAATCAGCTATAATTTTAAAAATTGTAATAGCATCTATTGTTCTGTTTCCGGCATATAAAAATTTGTTATTCGGATGGATTCTTATCGCAGAAGCACTTGGGTTTTTAGTAAAATATTTAGGTAAAGAGTTTACGTTTTCAATTGGTTTAAAAACACTATTTTCATTTTTTAAGATTGATATTTCACCTGTTAATTCGCTAATTAGATAGCCTAAATCACCATCTTTATTAAAGACTATATGTCTTGGTCCAAAACCTAAATTAGTATCAATATCAAGTTCTTTTATAGGTTTAAAGTTTTCATCTTTTAAAGCATATGTTTTTACCTTATCAATGCCTAAATCTGGTATAAAAATTAGTTTTTTGTTAGGGTGGATTGCAACTTGATGAGCGTGAGGAGCTTCTTGTCTTTCCTCATTTATACTTGATCCTTTATGTTTGAAATTATGAGTTTCTTCAACCAATTTTCCTTGTGAATCTGTAGTATATCTCAATACATTTCCTGTTCCGTAACAAGAAATAAAAACAGTATTATTTATAGATTCAATATGGCAAGGTAGACTTCCAGAAACAGGATGTTCATTAATGAACTCTAAACTATAATCATCTTTTATTTTGAAAGCTTTTACCTTCGGTTTTTTCTCTTGAATAACTTCTGTAAAAGTGTATAGAAATTGTTTGTCATCAGAAATTGCCAAATAACCAGGGTTTAAAGTTTTACAAGAATGTAATAATTTTAAATCACCAGTTTTATCATTTAATTCTAGTGTAGAAATACCTATTCCTTTTCCACCAAAACCTGGTGCAATCATTTCGGTATAACTTCCAATAAAAACAATTGCCATAATCTTTGAATATTTATGATTCGTATTCCAAATTTATAAATTATTTACCACTTTTGGTTGTTTAAATAAGTTTAAATTCGCTGATATAACTGCCTATATGCATTAGGAGTCATTTGCTTATACTTGTTAAATTGCCTATGAAAAAAGGATAAGTTATTAAACCCAGATTCGTAACCTATTTCTGAAACCGATAAATCTGTTTCTATGAGCATTTTACTAGCTATTGTAATTTTATATTCGCTTACGTAATTTGAATATGTTTTATCAAAAGTTTTTTTAAAAAACCTGCAAAAAGCTTCTTTACTTAAAGATACTTTATTAGCTAATTCTGTTAAAGAAAGTTCGTTTTGATAATTGTCTTTAATGTAATTATTAATCACATTTACTCTATTACTTTCTTTTAAAGAGAGGTCTTTTCCAAAACTAGGTCCAGCTAATAAATTAATAGATGATTTAGTCGCTAAAACGTTCAAGATATTTAACAAATTTAAAAATCGTTCAAAAGGATTTTGGTTATAAATAGTACTAAAAGAACTTTCTAAAGAAAATGCAGTTTCTCTATCAAAAGAAAGACCATAACTCGATTTTAAAAGCATTTTTTTGATGCTAGTAAATTCAGGTTTATCAAGTAAATGTAAGAGTAAATCTTCATCCCATTGAATTATTACACATTTTACTTGTTCGTTTTTTGAATCAATAGTTTTCCAAGAATGTGGTACATTTTTACCAACTAAAACTAAATCACCTCTTTCAAATGGTTTCATAGAATCACCAACATATCTAATTCCAGTACTTTGTATCATAAATGTTAGTTCGTACTGTGGATGAAAATGCCACTCAGCTTTAAATTCTTTTTCCTCAAATATTTTAACTTTAAAAGAATTATTAGGGGATGTAGTGACTTGCTTTAATTGTGCTTTCATAACATAAAAGTACTAAAAAATGCAAAATATTGATGTAAATAACTATTATTATCCTTAAAAAGTCAATATGGTATACAAGAAGTGTAGAATTATATATAGTTTCGAAATTCATTTACAAGATATTTGTACTATCTATAACTAATCAATACAAAAATGAAGGATTTAGAAATAAGAGATTTAAAAATATATAAAGCATCTACACCATTAAAAAAACCTATTTCAGATGCTACGCATACACTAACTGAAATTTCTTTTCTTGTGATAAGAATTCAACTTGAAAATGGAATAATAGGTGAATCCTATTTACTTTCATTTCAATATTCTCCTAACGCAATTATTGGAGCATTAAAAGATTTAATTCCAGTTGTAAAAGGATATAAAGCTTATGAAACAGGTTTGTTGAGTAAGAAATTAGATGATTTATTTGAATACTTTGGAAATCAAGGTTTATTAAGATGGGCACAAGCTGCAATTAATATTGCAATGTGGGATGCTTGGGGTAAAGCTCAAAATCAACCAGTTTATAAATTATTAGGAGCCACCAAAGAGAAAGTAAATATTTACGGAAGTGGTGGTTGGATTTCTTACAGTATAGACGAACTTATTGAAGAAGTTACAGATTATGCAGCAAGAGGGTTTAAGGCTGTGAAAATTAAAGTTGGTTCACCAAAAGTAAGTACAGATTTAGAGCGTTTAAGAAAAGTTAGAGAAGCTGTAGGTAATGATATAGATATTATGATGGATGCCAATCAAGGTATGGATTTACCATCAGCAATTAAATTAGCAAACGGAGCTAAAGACTTAAATATAAATTGGTTTGAAGAACCAGTAAATCATCAAGATTTTCAGGCTTATCAAGTTTTAAAAAATCAAACAGGGATTTCTTTAGCTATGGGAGAAAGAGAATTCGATACTTTACCACTTCGTGAGTTGGTTACAAGAAATGCATTAGATATTTGGCAACCAGATATTTTAAGAATTGGTGGTGTTGAGGCTTGGAGAGAAAGTGCCGCTTTAGCACACAGTTTTCATTTACCTGTTTTACCACATTATTATAAAGATTATGATGTACCATTATTATGTACAATTCCAAATGGAGTAGGTGCAGAATCTTTTGATTGGGTAGATCCTTTAATAGACAATCCAATGGTAATAGAAAATGGTTTTGCAAAACCTCATGATTTACCAGGTTGGGGATTCACATTTTTAGATGATCATTTAACTGAAATAAAATAAGATGAGTTTACAAGTTTTTTCATTAGAAAATAAAATTGCTCTTGTTACTGGAGGAGGAACAGGAATTGGATTTGGTATTGCAAAAGCATATATAGAAGCTGGAGCAACAGTAGTAATAACGGGTCGTAGAGAACAAGTTTTAAAAGAAGCAGTTGCTGAATTAGGGAAAAATGCACATTATCGTGTAAATGATATTACTGATAAAAAGGACATTCCAAATTTAGTGAGCGATATAGAAACAAATATAGGTCCTATAGAATTATTGGTAAACAATGCAGGAATCCATTATAAAGGAATGGCGCAAGATACTTCTGATGAAGATTTTGAAAGAATTTTGCAGACCAATGTAATGAGTGTATTCTCTTTAACACGTGAATGCGCAAAGTATATGCTTCAAAGAAAAAAAGGATCTATTTTAATGATTGGTTCTATGGCAGGTTTATTTGGTATTGATAAAGTAGTCGCTTATGGAGTTTCAAAAACGGCATTAACAGGTCTTGTAAACGCATTGGTAACAGAATATTCAACTAGTAATGTGCGCGTAAATGCAATTGCACCAGGTTGGATAGAATCTAATATGTTTTTAAATGCAATTAATAATGATCCCAATAGAAAAAAGCAAATAACGAACAGAATTGCTATGGATCATTTTGGACAAACAAGCGATATTGGTAATGCAGCCGTTTTTTTAAGTTCGGAAGCAGCAAGATATATTACAGGAACGATTCTACCAGTTGATGGTGGAGCAACCGTAAATTTTTAAAAGATAATTTATGAAAGTAATTAGACTTAACGAACCTGGAAAATGGGAATCATTTCAAGATTTAGAATTTGATAAAACGCTTTTAGAAGGCGAAGCATTAGTTAAGGTGAAAAAAATAGGTGTTTGTGGTACAGATTTACATGCTTTCAAAGGCAGTCAACCCTTTTTTAGTTATCCTAGAATTTTAGGTCACGAATTAGCTGTAGAAGTAGTTGCAGTAGCAAGTGATGTAGAAAACATAAAGCTTGGAGATCATTGTTCTGTTGAACCCTATTATAACGAAAGTGTAAACCAAGCTGTACGAAATGGAAAACCAAATTGTGGCGATAGTTTAAGAGTTTTAGGTGTACACGTAGATGGTGGTATGCAAGAATATTTTAAATATCCAGCAAAATTTTTGCACGCATCAGATACATTATCTGAAGATCAATTAGCAATGATAGAACCTTTAGCAATAGGTTGTCACGCAGTAGATAGAGCTCAAATATCGCACAAAGATGTTGTTTTGGTTATTGGAGCTGGTCCTATTGGATTGGGAACTATTCAGTTTGCTCAATTAACAGGAGCAAGAGTTATTGCTATGGATATTGACGATAAAAAACTAGAAAAGTGTAAGGAAATTACAAATATCAGCGATACAATTAATGCACTAGGTGATGTAGAAAAATCATTAACTGAATTATTAAATGGTGATTTACCAACAATCGTATTGGATGCAACAGGAAACTCAACATCTATGATGAATACATTTAAATATGTTGCTGCAGGTGGAACAATTGTATTTATTGGTCTTTTTATGGGTGATGTCGTTTTTAACGACCCTTATTTTCATAAAAAAGAATTAACTCTAAAAGCGAGTAGAGCAGCTTTAAGTTCAGATTTTAGTCGAATTATTAGATTGATAGAAGCTGGGAAAATTGATCCAACTCCATTTATCACACATAGAATTAAATTTGATGATGTTCCTACAGAATTTGAAAAACTATACACATATCAAGGCGATTTAATTAAAGCTGTAATTGAATTGTAATCATATAAATAACCAACTTTAAGTAAAACCAAAATATGTCAAAATTAAAAAGTATTACATCTTCAAAATATCTTGTTCCATTAATCATCATTATGCTATTGATGTTCTTCTGGAATTTGAGTAGAAATATTAATGATGTATTAATTCCACATTTAAAAAGAGCGTGTGAATTAACAGATTTTGAATCTTCTTTGGTTCAATCTGCTTTTTTTGGAGCCTATTTTATTGTAGCGCTTCCTGCAGGTTGGTATATTCAGAAAAAAGGATATAGAACAGGAATTATCACTGGATTAATCGTAGCGGCAATAGGTGCATTTTTATTTTTTCCAGCAGCAGAAACTAGAATTTATACTTTCTTTTTGGCAGCATTATTTATTATGGCAGCAGGTTTTGCTATTTTAGAAGTAACAGCTGCACCATATATTACAAAATTAGGTGATCCTGAAGGAGCTTCAAGTAGATTGAGTTTATCAGCTGCAATTGGTTCCGTTGGTGCAACTATTGCGCCTTTTTTGGCAGCAAAACTTTTGTTGCATGAAGAAGATATCAAACAAACAACGATAGATGCTTTTTCAAATACAGAGTTACAAACTTTTTTATCAGGTGAAGCAGATTTAGTAAAAGCTCCCTATTTAATTTTAGGAGGTATTCTTGCTGTAATAGCAATTATAGTGCTTTTTGTAAACTTACCAGAAATAAAAGATGGTGATGAAGGTTCTACAGAGAAAAAACCATTAAAGGATATTTTAAAATTCAAGCACACGCTTTATGGAGTTGGTGCAGAATTCTTTTATGTTGGTGCAGAAGTGGGTATAGTAAGTTTCATTATTCGTTATGCAAAATGGTTGAATATACCTGATTTAACAGAACAGAATTCAGCAATATTTATTACCATTTTTATGGCATTAGTATTGGTTGGTCGTTTAGCAGGAGTTTATATTTTAAATATATTTAAACCAGCAAGAGTTTTAGCTTTTTGTAGTGTTGGAGCCTTTATTATGGTTTCAATTGCAATGACAACAAACGGTTATTTCTCATTAGGTTGTTTAGCTTCTGTAGGTTTATTTACTTCTATAGTTTACCCAATTATTTTTAGTTTAAGTATGAAAGATTTAGGCGGATATACTAAAACAGGTTCATCTGTGTTTTTGTTAGGTATTGTTGGTGGAGCCATTGTTCCGCCATTAATGGGATATATTTCTGATGTTTCTAACATTCGTTATTCGTTCATTATTCCACTAGTTTGTTATGTGTATTTATTGTTTTTTGCAATTAAAGGTCATAAAGTGAACATTAAAGAAATGGCTAAAGTTTCAAATTAGATTTTATGGAATACTCTAAAAATCAATTTAGACGTTTTACTTTTTTCTTAGAAATAGACTCCAAAGAAACGATATCAAATTTTTTAAAAGGAGATGTAGCAAAGTTACAGACTGATGGTATTTTGAGTTTAGAAGGATATCAAAAAGAAAATCAATACTTTTTTCTTGTGGATGTACTTCCGGAAATGAAGTTTATTGATGTAAAAAAAGTATTTACAAAAGCTCAATTTCAACCTGATTCTTTAGAACGTATTTATAAATTTGAACAGACCCAAATTTATCCAGCTAAAGAAGGACAATTAAAATCAAAATTAGTTGAATTTAAAAGGTTTGTTTGGACGTTACTTTTAGAGGAAGCTCCAGAATTAATGGCAGAATACAGAAAAGCACATAGCATTGGACAAGCGTGGCCAGAGATTACAAATAATATGAAAAAGGTAGGTGTAAAGGATATGGAAATATATTTACACGGTAATCAAGCCATTTTGATTATGGATACTAAACCAGATTTCGATTTGGAAAAAGTAGGTCCAGAATGGCAAAAACTTCCGCGAGAAAATGAATGGCAAGAATATGTTGCTAAATTTCAGCGTACAAGTCCAGAAAGTTCTATCCAAGAAAAATGGTTGGATATGAATAAAATAAACTTTTTACAATCATAGAAAGTTACCAATAATATAAAATTGATACTTATGAAAATCACATTCCATAAATTAGCAATTCTTTTACTTTTCACTTCACTTTTAGCTTGTAAAGAGACAAAGCCAGAGAAAGTAGAAATCAAAGCTGTAACCTATGAAGAAAATTGGGAAAGCCTTGAGCAATACAAAATACCACAATGGATGAAGGATGTTAAATTCGGGATTTTTATTCATTGGGGGCCAAATTCAGTTGCAGAATTACATACAGATTGGTATCCAAGATGGATGTATTTAGATGATGGAATTATAAACCCACAAACAGGAGAAGTTATCAATAAAAAACCACATCCTGCATTTGCATATCATAAAGAAAAATTCGGTGATCAAAAAGATTTTGGATACAAAGACTTGATTCCGAAATTTAAAATGGAGAAATTCAATCCAGAAGAATGGGTGAGTTTATTTAAAGAAGCAGGAGCACAATATGTCGTTCCAGTTGCAGAACATCACGATGGTTTTGCTTTGTATGAATCGAGTATTACAAAATGGAATGCTGTTAATATGGGACCAAAAAGAGATGTTTTTAAAGATTTAACTGATGAAATTAAAAAACAAGGTTTAATTAGTGGAGCAAGTTCTCATTTAGCTTTTAACTATAATTTTTTCAATCAGAAAGAATACTTTGATACTGGAAACCCTAAATATGCTGATTTGTATGCACCTCCTCATCAAATGGGAGATTCTGTAAATGCAGATTGGTTGGCAAAAACTTGGTGGCCTAGAACTAAAGAAATCATAGATAAGTATCAACCAGATATTTTATGGTTCGATTTTTATTTAGACAGACCAGAGTTTGCTCCTTATCATAAAAAACTAGCTGCTTATTACTATAATTCTGGTAAAAAGAGAGGTAAAGAAGTTGTGCTTCAAACTAAAAACTACAAGTACGAATCTTATCCTGCAGGAACGCATATGTTAGATTTAGAACGTAGTAAATTAGATTCTATTAGAACAGAATATTGGCAAACTGATACTTCAATAGGAAAAAATTCTTGGTATTATGCAGAAAATTGGATTCCAAAACAACCTGGAGAGTTAATTGCAGATTTAGTTGATATTGTAAGTAAAAATGGCTGTTTACTACTAAATATTGGTCCAAAATACGATGGTACAATTCCTGAAGATCAACAAAAAACATTACTAGAAATAGGAAAATGGTTAAAGGTTAATGGAGAAGCTATTTATGGTTCAAAATATTGGAAAACATTTGGAGAAGGACCTACAAAAACAAATCTGGGACACCTTTCTGAAGATAAAAATGAAAAATTCACAGCAGAAGATATTAGGTTCACTCAAAAGGACGGAAATATTTATGCGATTGCATTAGTACCCCCAACTAATGCAAACATTATCATCAATTATTTAAACACTTCAAATATTTCTATAAAGTCAATTGAATTATTGGGTTATAAAGGAGAAATAAAGTTTAAACAAACTGATAATAAATTGATAATTGAAAAGCCAAAAGATGCTTCATTAAACTATTCTTGGGTTTTTAAAATCAATTAAAAAGTTAACTTCAACCTGAATACTTAGAACGTAGTTATGAGTATTATTAGACTGAAGTTTACTCTACATAAACAGTAGAATTAAAAATAAAACTGAGTAAATTTAAAAGGTTTATTAGGATGTTTCTTTAGAAGAAGTTACTCAATTAATCACTAAATTTCAATATACAAGTTTAGGAAATTTTATATAAGAAAATGGTTAGATATGAATAAATTGAACTTTTTCCAATTATAGAAATTGATACTTATGAAAACTACATTCCATAAATTAGTAACTCTTTTAATTTTAGCTTTTCTATATTTTCCAATGTATTCTCAAACTTCAAAATCATTTAATAGTGGTAGAGAACTCAATATTGGGATTTCACAAGAATGGTCAGTTTGGCTAGATAAAGACGCTAAATGGGAAAATGACACGCTGTATTTACCAGATGAAGTAGATGTTGAAACCATTGGAATCAATCCTCCTACTTGTGGTTGGGAAAGTGTTTATAATAAAGGAATTACTGCACAACTACCAGTTGTTGTTGAAGAACTTTTTAGTAACGGAAACCCTGAATGGAGTTATCAAGGTGTAAGCTGGTTTACAACACATATTAATATCCCTAAAAACTGGAAAAAGAAAATTGTTCGCCTTTTTGTTGGTAAGCAAAATACACGAATTGAAATTTATGTAAATGAAAAATTAGCAGGATATGATATCATTGCTAATACACCTTACAGTTCAGATATAACACAATTTTTAATATCTGGTAAAGAAAATAGAATAGCTTTTCGTATTACAAATCCTGGAGGACAAAGAGGATGGAATGATTTTCCATTAATAAAATGGGGTAAATACAAATTTCCACCTCAACACGATTTTGGTGGTATTGGAGGTGATGTAAAATTATTAGTTTCTGATAAAGTTTTTATTGAAGATGTTTTTGTGAAGAACGAATTGCCAGCAAAAGCAAATAACATAGAAATATCTACCGAATTAAATAACAGAACAGATAAAAGCATCAATTCTAAAATAAAAATTGATATTCAATCTAAACTTGATGGAAAAACTGTTTTTACGGCAAACTATCCAATCACTATAAATAAAGAAGGTAAAACTGTTTTTACAAAAAAAATACAAGTACCAAATGCAGAACTGTGGAGTGTTGATACTCCTAAACTATACAATTGTATAGTTTCAATAGAAGCTGACAATTATAGTGATGCAATGAAGCAGCCGTTTGGTTTTAGAGTTTTTGAAGTAAAGGCAAACAATAATAATGAAGAGAATTATTATTTAAATGGAGAACGATTCAGACATTCATCAGCTATAGATTGGGGTTATTATGCGCACCATGGTTATTACCCTACGGATGCTATGGCAAAAAAGAGTGTCGAAAATGCAAAAGCAATTGGGCATAACGGAATAAACTGTCATCGAAATATGGGAGATCCTTTATTGTTTAAAAATGCAGATGAACTTGGCTTGGTAATTTTAGAAGAACCAGGTGGTTTTGATGAATCTATTAAGTTGTATAATGAAATTGGAGGTTTATGTGTCAAAACTTTTGAAGGAGAGATTATGTGGTATAGGTCTCTTAGAATGGCAAAACGTGAACGAAATCATCCTTCAGTAGTAGGATTTATTCTTGCCAACGAGCGTGATATTTTTGATTTATTAAGAAAAAACATCATGTTAGACATGCATGATATTGATAATTCTAAACTTATTGTAAATCAATCGGGTGCTGTTCCTGGTGGACCATCTGGTCAAGTTCCTCACCTTCGTCCTTATGATAAAAAATTCAGGTTAGATTATATGGATGATCACAGCGTGGGTTCAGATTCTCGTTTTTTAGAAGTAGAATTAGAATCACATTTAAGTGCTAATGATAGAGGAAAAGACGGTGTTTTTGGTAGAATAGATCCTACAAAGCACGATAATATTATTTATTGGGGTGAAGTACGTTGTTATACAGGTCCAGATAATTGGGTGGAATTAAAAGAACAGTCCAAAAGTCTTCCAGAAAACAGAAAAGGGTATAATGTTTCAACAAGTTCAGTTTTAGCTTCAAAAATAGAAACCTATTTTCAACAAAACAATTTATCAGAAACAGGTAGTAAAAATATACTATCTCCTTCGTATGTTAGTATACAAGCCGGTAGAGGTCTTATGTATATCAATGGTCGTTTAGATCAAACGATTATGAGTAATAATGCTGAAGATGGATTTGCGATGAACGGATGGAGTGGCGGAGCCAGCAAACTACCGAAAGAACACGGGAAAGTACAAATTTAATTTAAACATAAAAGATGGAAGCGGACAATTCAGAAAATCAGTATTAAATACGATTATTCAAATAAAAGGTGGAGATACTTATGCCCAAACGATAATCGAATCACTATCGGTTCCTGTTGATAAAAAATGGAAGGCTGGTTATTTAACGATTGAAGGAACCGTTTTAAAAAATGGAAATACAATAGCATTTGGAACTGAACAAGTTTTGCTCAAAAACAGAGCTAGTCTTAATAAAGATCTTGCTGGTTTACGCATTGAAGTCTTAAAATGGTCTGCAGCTGAAAAAGCTTTAAAGGATGCGGGAATAGCAACGAAATCGGAAGGTATTCAATCATCAGAAAATAATTCAGTAGTAATTGCTGGAGATATTCCTGATAATAAAAACATGAAAAGATTGCTAGAAAAAACATCTAAAGGAGCAACCTTATTTATTAAGTTTGATGAAAAATGGGCTAAAAAATTATACGAATTAAAAATCTTAAAAACGTCAGTAAGTGAATGGGGAGGAAATCAAGTAGCGTATTGGCATGGAAACGGATGGGGTTATATAGATCATTTTGTAGGCGATCAAGCCATACCTTCAAAAAGTACAATTGGTACAAATAGTTGGGAAGTTCCGGGTAACCCAAAAGGGTTTTATCCTTTCGAAGCTAATTATCCACAGAAAGCTTATGGTGCTTGGTTTGCAAGACCAGATAAGCTTTTAGTATTGATCGGAGAAATTAGTTATGGTGAAGGGAAAATTATTCTCCATCCTTCATACCATATTGACGAAGAAAATGCTTTTAACGATTTACTTTTCTTTAATATTATAAAAGAGGGGCATAGGAAATAGGAAAAAATTACGTTTATAAGGTGGTTTAGTAACTCTTGTGCTCTTAAATGCCATATCCTAAACATTATCGATAACCAAAATAGAAAATGCTGTACTCAACAACTTAACGCAACAAATCTAAATTTAAAATGAAGAAACTAATTTTAATATTATTCATCAGTTTACCATTATTTCTATTTGCAAAAGAATTTAATGTTTGCGATTATGGAGCGGTGGGAGATGGAGAAACATTGAATACAATAGCAATTCAAAAAGCAATTGATGCCTGTTATTCTGCAGGTGGAGGTACAGTTGTACTTGACAATGGAGGTGTTTTTATTACAGGTACTATTTATTTAAAAAGCAATGTTCATTTTTATATTGAAGCGGGTTCAACTCTAAAAGGAAGTGGAAATATTACAGATTATACCACAGATACTCACAAGCAAATGTATAAAAATGAAAAAGCATTGGATAGGTGCTTAATATTTGCTAGTAATGCACAAAACATTACAATTTATGGAGGAGGAACAGTTGATGGTAACGTAAAAAACTTTCCTGCTAAAAACGATCCAGAAAGAAACAGACCAATGACTTTTCGTTTTCTAAATTCTTCTAATTTAAAAATGCGCGACATCTATATTGTAAATATGCCAAGTTGGGCAACTGCTTGGCTGTATTGTAATAATATTGTTGTTGATGGAGTAACTGTTGATGCTTCAAAATCTTGGACTAGTGATTGTTTGGATTTTGATGGATGTGTTAATGTTCGTGTTTCAAATTGCAACCTAATAGCAGCAGATGATTGTTTAAGTCTTCAGGCTTCTCGTAAAGATAAACCTTGTAGAGATATTACGATTACCAATTGTAGTTTTACAAGTAAGTGGGATGCATTGCGTATTGGTTTACTTTCTCGCGGAGATATAGAAAATGTAACAGTAAGTAATTGCGTGTTTAAAGAAATTGGGCACGCTGGTATTCAGATTGAATTGTGTTAAGGAGGAAATATGGGGAATATGGTTTTTACGGGGCTTACAATGCAAAATGTAAGAGTGCCATTATATATGGCTTTCTTTCAACAACGCGCTTGTATAGATGCTCCAATGGAAGTTGAACCAATGGGGTCTATGAAAGGATTTATCTTTAGTAACATCACCTGTAAATTTGAAAAAGTAGCTGAGAAATGTGCGGCGTATAAAGAAAAAATAACTTCTAAAAATTCTCTAATTTTTATTTCAGGACTTCCTGGTCATAATATCGAAGATGTACTTTTTCAAAATGTATTTTTAGAAACCAATGGAGGTGCAATTAAAAAAGATTTTGAGAATGTTGAGGTTCCTGAATTAGATTTGAAATACTTGAATGATTGGTGGGCAGGAATCTATACTTATGACAGAGATAGTATTGTTGTACCTGCTTCAGGAATTTATGCACGTCATATTAGAGGGTTAAAATTAGACAATGTAATAACATCTACAAGAAATCCTGATGAAAGATTACCGATTGTAATAGTTGATGGTAATTAGATTTAAACGGTTAAAATAAAAATCCATAAATGAAATCAAATGGATATTTTATCAAAAACAGAAGGTTTTAAGTTTAACCATATGTTACTTGATTAAGTTCTTTTTTTGCTTTAAAAGACCAATGATTAGCTAAATTTGTGTTTACATTAAGAATGCTAATTCAGAAAAGAATCATAAATAAATATGATTTTCATATAGATTCGTTATTTAGGATTCAATAAACACTATAATTATATACAAATGAAACATATGTCTTTTTTTAAAAATAATTTTCTGCCAGTTTTACTACTTCTGTTTTGTTTCGAGTTAACTTATGCACTTCAACCACCAACTCCTCCTTCAGGAAAAGTTTGGGTACTAAATCATGAAATGAGTGACGAATTCGATGTTAACAGTCCAGATATAAGTAAATGGAATGTCTTTGATAAAGGAAACTCGTGGGATAGAACTTCGGCTTTCGATAAAAGAATTCACGAAGCAGTAAAAGATCCTAATTCAGATAACTATTATTTGTCAATGAACCCAATGTGGTATTATGAAGACGAACGTTTTACAAGTAGTGGAGGACGTACATATAATTTTGCTGGTGGTGGTATGGATACTCATACTATGCAAACTTATGGTTATTTTGAAGTTCGTATTAAACCTTCAGATTTTCCTATGGGATCAGGTGTGTTTATGAATTCGAGAGGAACTACAGGTGGTTCTTGTAATCAAAAATATGCAACAGAATTAGATATTATTGAGAACATGGGATATACAGGGCCAGGTGCAGGTAGTTTTAATAATTACCAACATGTAAACTCTCATGCTAAACCTTATAGCGATGCTTCTGGCTCTTGTGAAACTATCAAATATGAATCTACAAACAGTGGTGTAAGTGGTAAACCATTAGAGAAACCACTTGATTTTAATACTGTTGGTATGTGGTGGAAAGATGAAGATACAGCAGAGTTTTATAATAATGGCGATTATTTTGGGACAATAACACCTACGAGAGATTTTTATCTTCCAATGCCGATAATTCTAACAATGGAAACTTATGGGTGGGGAAATGATGAAAATAATGCTACAAATCCTAAACCTGTAGAATGGATGTTTGAAGACAGTTTTCGTTCAAAAGAACAACGTGCAGTATTGTACGATTGGGTTCGTGTATGGAAATTAACAGATATAGATGCAACAGTATTAAATGATGGAGTTAATAATGTTAAAGGGCTAGTAGAAACGATTAACGAATACCCAACAAATAAACTTTCGGCAACTGTAATTTATTCAGCTACAGCAAATAAAAATGTTGTTGCAACTCTGTACGATCCCTCAAATAATGTATTAGCTGTTCAAAATTTTGAGGTTACAAAAGGTGTACGATCTATTTTTACAGAATTTAATTTGGATTCAGATTTAGCCATTGCTAATAACTACAAAATAGTTTTTGAAATAAAAGAAGGTACAACATTACTTACTTCAGATACTACGATTGTAAACATAGTAACAAAACCTTTAGAAAAAAAATTATGGAGAGATGGTATACCAACGTCTTTAGTTCCAGGATTTAATACATACGACATTGATGTAAAATATGAAACAGATGTTAATAGTACTTTAGTAATAGAAGTTAGAAAACCAGATGGAAGTTGGTTTGGAGGAGGAAATAAAAATGTAACTGCTGGTAACGGAGTTGCTACTGTAACTATAAACACACCACAGGTTACAACTGTAGCCGCAAATTATTTTTATAAAGTATATATGTATCGTCAAGGTATGGACTGGAGAGATCCATTAAATGTTTCTATTTCTCCTACTATTTATTTTAATGTAGAAGAACCAATTACACCTAGTATCTCGATAACATCTGCTCCAACTGAGTTTAAACAAGATATTTCTAAAATTGATGTAGAATTTAATTATGCTACCACAAAAAATGGAATTTTAAATATTGAGTTGATTAATAATTTAGATCAAGTTGTAGCTAGTGAAACAAGAACTGAAAGAATTGGTAGTAGAACTCTAACACGTTCTGTTACTTTAAATTCAATTATAAATCCTGGTGATGACTATAAGATTACTGTTAAATTTAGTCCAGAAGATGGATCATTTGAAGATCTAATTGACACTGTTTATAATGTTAATGTCACTGGAGATGTAGTTTCTGTTGATGATTTTATGAACTCTAATGATAAAATGTCTATTTATCCAAATCCTACAAAAGGGGCGTTAACTATTAATTTAGATGTTGCTTCTATGGTTGTAATTCAACAAATAGAAGTGTTTAGTTTAGATGGAAAGAAAGTAACTAGTTTTAATTTAGAAGAAAAGAAATCATCGAGTGTTATTGATGTTTCTCAATTAGAAAAAGGTGTTTATTTTGTTAAAGTTATTACTAATAAATTAGTATACTCTAAAATATTTATAAAAAAATAATTCTATATTATTCTTTTAAATAAAAAACCGAGCAATTTGCTCGGTTTTTTATTTTAATTCAAAAGTGTTTAGAATACTAACAATTATTAATTTTTTAATACAATTCTAAACCTAGCATTTCCTTCTTTTAAATGTTCAATAGCTTCATTAATTTTTTCGAAAGGAAACTCTTCAACTGTTGGGTAAATTTTATGTCTTACACAAAAATCGAGCATAGTTTTAGTTAAAGCAGGACTTCCTAAAGGGCTTCCTCCAACAGTTTTTTCACCATTAATTAAAGTAAATGCTGGTATTGCCATTGGTTCTAAAACAGCACCTACTGTATGAAATTTCCCTTTTGGAGCTAAAGTTGTTAAATAAGAATCCCAATCTAAGGTAACATTTGTTGTATTTAGAATAAAGTTTAATTTTCCAGCAATACTTTCTAATTCTTCAGGAGATTTTGAATTGATTACTTGATTTGCTCCCATATTCAGAATTTTCTCTTTTTTATCTGGATTTGAGCTAAATGCTATTACTTCACATCCCCATGCTTTTAAAAACTTAAGAGCCATATGCCCTAATCCACCAATTCCTATAACACCAACTCTATCAGTAGGTTTTACATTCGCCAATATAATTGGATTAAAAACAGTAATTCCACCACAAAGTAATGGACCAGCTTTACTCATGTCAATTCCTTTAGGAAGAGGAATTGCCCAAGACCAATGTCCTCGAACATAATCAGCAAAACCTCCATGTCTGCCAACAATTGTTGCTTCGTGGCTACCACAAAGATGATGAGAACCATCCATACATTCTTCACAACTCATACAAGAAGCAGAAAACCAACCTAATCCTACTTTGTCTCCAACTTTTAAGTTTTTAACAGCACTACCTATCCCTACAACTTCACCAACTATTTCGTGACCTGGAACGACTGGGTATTGAGTCATTCCCCAATCGTTATTGATCATACTTATATCAGAATGACAAATACCACAATAAGACACTTTAATGTCTACTTGTTCAGTACCTATTTCTCCTAATTCATAAGAATAGGGAGTTAGTTTAGCTTTTGGCTCAATTGCCGCATATGCTTTTACTTTCATATATTTAATTTTATAAATTGTTTTAATTATTTTTTATAAGTGCTACTATCTAAGTTTACTTTTAAATACTCTAGTTTTGTTGTATGATTTTTGTAATTAAATAATTTTTACTTTTGTGTTTTGGATGTCCTAAATATTATTAAATAATAGAATCTACCATATAATAAATGCCTGTAAACCTATATATTTAGGAGACAGAGTATAGGCCACATAATAAAAGTGACTTTAATTTTTCTGGAAGTGATTGCCAAGAACTTTAATACAAATTATAAACACAAAGAATGTTTTGATTGCTTTCTATTGAAAGTTATTTTTTTATGAATTTTTGATTAAACAATGTACCGATCGATGAATTTATTGTCATAAAGTATACACCAGGTAACAATTCATTTACAGAAATAGTAATTATTTTCTTATTAAGAATGTTTTTATCAGAAGAAACTTTTTTTACAAGACTACCCAATAAATTATATATTTTAATATCATAATAATTATTGATATTTTCAGGTAAAATCACGCTCATTTCATTAGAAACAGGATTAGGAAATATAGATAACTTAGAAATTAAAACCTCATTTGTACTTAATGCATTACCAGTATCTTCAATGGCATTAACACCTGCTGTCCATTGTGTTCCATTTAATTCATAAGCGCCAATATCTGGAGAACTCCCTTTAAAAGGTTTATTAAAACCTGTAATAATTTGAGCTTTGTCTACAACAGCACTACCGATTTTGGGCATAAAATCTAAATTACTAGGATCATTAAAAGGAGATGTACTCATAATTAAGTTATTTTGAATATCAAATTCTTGAGTTCCATTACCTGTAAACCAACTTCCAGCATTTGCAAAATTATTATACACTTTATTATTCTGTTGAGCAAATCCATTTACCCAAGAATCCATAGCACATTCCGCATTCCAAATAGTATTATGAAAAAAATCTAAATCAGTATTATTCCAATTGATTTGATATCCACTCCAAGATACATTCCAAATTACGTTATGATGTACTGAATAGCCTTTACTATCATTATCAAGGTAAATTCCTGCAGCTTTTCCTGGTTCACCAGAAGCGTGAGAATATTGAGGCGCTGTAGAATCGTGAAACCAATTATGATGTATTTCAGTATTTTTTAATGATGAATTACCAACTGTATAAAATATACCAGAATCACTATTAATTAATTCTGCAAAAGAAACATCGTTATAAGCAATTTCACAATTTAAACCAGCAACAAACATTCCATCTCTACCTGCATTTGTAATTGTATTTTTCAAAACTTTTACATTTTCTGCGGTTGATCTAATTGGAGTTGCATGAATACCATTGTAATCTATATTACTTATATAATTACCTTCAATAGTTGTATTGTGAGCTCCAGACCAATTGCTAATCATAATTCCGCTTACTGAACTATGATTAATTGTGCAGCCCTTAATTAATGTATTTGCACCTAAAATTTCAATGGCAGCTTCACCAACACTTGCTCCTGTATTTGTTAAAGAATCATGACCTTCACTTCCATGAATTATTTTACAATTTTCAATAATATTATTATCAGCATTAATATGTATTTTTATACTTCCACCAAAAAAATCAATTCCTTCAATTTTTATGTAATCTCCTTTTAATTCTGATATAAATTTTGTTGTAGCATATTCTACAGTTCCATCTGTAGGTAGGTTACTATCAGAAGGTTGAAAATAAAGAGTACTTGTTGAAGCATCATAATACCATTCCCTAGCATAATCTAAAGCTTCTAATTTGTTAAATAAATACAATTGTCCTCTTTGATTGTTTGCTTGATTATTTCTCCAAGCTGTTGGATTGTGTGGTTTAAAAGGCCATTTATTGATGTCAACTCCTGTATGATTTATGCTACTAGTTGTACTACTTGTTATAGTTCTTGTCCAACTTGCTCCAGAATGCGCTCCTAAATAATATACCAAACCACCAGTCCAATCTATATTTGGAATCCCACTAGCCAAAAAATGTGAACCATCTCCTCCTGTAACAGGTGTACTATTTAATGTCCATCGATTATTGTCATTATTATTTGGCCATCGTGCTAAATCCATATATTCATTATTATGATAAATAGCACGAAATCTACTATCTATAGACATATTTACATTTGCCTTGTAAATATTTCCACTATGACTTTGCCAACCATTAATTTTTTTTGTGGCTCTAATTTGAACACTTTCACCATCAGCAGCCTTAAAGGTTAAATAATTACCAGCTGTACCACTTTTATTAACAATTAAAGCTTCTTCATAAACACCTTCTCTAATAATACAAACATCTCCACTAGACATTACAGAAATAGCTTTGCTAAATGTTTTAAAAGGATTGTTTTCAGAACCATCATTAGTATCATTTCCGTTAGTAGCTACATATACGTTTTGAGCGTAAAATGCTGACTGACAAAATAAAATTATAACAATAAAATATAAATTGGTCTTTTTAATCATAAGGAGATTATTTAATTCCGGTATTTACTTTACTCATTCTAGTTTTGTTATAAAGAACCAATAATTCATCAACTTTATTTTGATGTTTTGGATGCTTAATTAAGTTCTTTTTATCATTTTCTGATGGATTATCAGTCAAATTAAAAAGAGCAACTAATTTTTGATTTTCTTGAGATTTAGCGTTGTCTTTAAACTTAAGAATCAATTTCCAACCATCTTTAATGATCATATTTTCTGCACCTGTACCAGCTTGTGTAATTAAAAAAGGATGTGGTTTTATTTCCTTTTTACTCAATAAAATTGGTAATAAGTTAGAAGAATCCATAGCTTCTTTTTCTTTTAACTTTTGATTGGTTAAGGCTGCCAAAGTTGCCATAATATCAATTCCTAAAATAGCATCATTATTAACACCTGGTTTTATTTTTCCTGGCCAATGTGCAATAAAAGGAACTTTATTTCCACCTTCCCAAGCTTGGTTTTTCCCACCTCTATAAACGCTATTTGATTTATGTCCAGATTTAATTGTTTTTCCAATCTGCAGTCCTCCATTATCAGAAGTAAAAATGATTAATGTATTTTCATAAACGCCTTTTTTCTTTAAAGCGCTCACAATCATTGACATTTGTACATCTAACTCTTTCACCATATCTAAATGATTAGAAGGTGTTGTGCCTGCAATTTTAACTCCGTTTAATTTTTTAGTGGGTGTGTGAGGTTTATGAACTGCTTGTGTACAGTAATACATAAAGAATGGTTTCTCTTTATTACTTTTCTGTTTGATAAAATCCACAGCTTTATTCACTAAAAGATCACCTGCGTTAAAAGGATTCCAATGACTGTCTCCTAAACCTTCCATTTTATCCAATTTAAAACCAATTTTGTCCATATTCTTTTGAGTGATTTGAACAATTTTAGATTTTCTATGCAAAGGATACATTTCTCCATTTTCGTACACTGCATAAGGTGCAGCTTGAATTCCTGCAGGATACATAAAACTATAATCAAAACCATTTTGAACAGGACCTTTATCTACAACCTTTGTAATATCTACATCTAATTCAGGCTTATGTCTCGGACCTCTGTATATCGTATTTGCATCGTCTTTTCTCGTGAAATCCATTCCAAATCCCCATTTACCAAAAAAGGAAGTATTGTATCCAGCTTGTTTCATCAACTGACCTAAAGTAATGTCTGTTGAAGAAATTGGAGATTCTTGATAACTTCCCCAAACACCTCTAGGAGCATAACTTCTATAACAATGATTTCCTGTCATTATAGCATATCTAGTTGGTGCGCATAACGCAGCAGGTGAATGTGCATCTGTAAAAAGAACACCTTCACTCGCCAATTTATCTATTGTAGGAGTTTCTAAAATTATATTTTTAGAATGTATTTTTCTGTATTTAGAAATGTCTCCAACACCAATATCATCAGCCAAAATAAAGATTACATTTGGTCTGTTTTGTGCAATTGTTGATGTTAAAATGAATGCAAACATCAATAAGAAAAATACTTTTTTCATCTATTTATTTTTTAAGTAACAACCAATTTAAGTTTACAATCTTTGTTGCTCCCCAAACAGATTTAAAAACGACTGTGATATCTTTAATTCCTGTTGGATTACCAACTAATTCTGTTTCTATGGTTTGCCATTTGTTATAACCACCTGTATAATTTACAGGAAAAGTAGCAATTAACTTTCCTTTTGTTCCTCCTAAACGAACTTCGAAACTTCCGTTTCTTTGTCCACTTGCAACTCTAGCTTGAATTTTCTTAGCTTCTCCTTTACCAAAATCAACTCCATTAAAACGAACAGTACTCATCATTTTAGTATCGCTAACCATCCATCCATTAGGCTCATTACCACCAACAAATGTTGCTTTTGCATTATAAATATCATTATATCTATCAACTTGAATCGTATCATTAACTCTTGGATTACCAATACCTCTTAAAGTTGGTTTTACTTTTTTAATGGTTCCGTCTTTTTTGAACTCCATATAATCTGCTCTCATAGAACGTAGTTTACTGTAACCACTTACACTCCACCAGTGATAAAATAAAATCCATTTTCCTTTGTATTTTACAATTGAATGGTGATTTGTACCATTATCGATATTATCCATAATTTTACCAGCATACACATAAGGACCTAATGGTTTTTTACTCATAGCATAACCAATAGTATAACCTTCATCAGGAAAAACGTGTGCAAATGTTAAATAGTAATTACCATTATGTTTAAATGGAAAAGGACCTTCTACATAACCAGCAGGAATTCCTTCTATTTTTATAGCCTCACCATCTATTTTTTTCATATTCTTGTTCAGTTTTGCGCCTTTTATGGTTTTATCACCTGCAAAAAATATGTATCCTTTTCCATCATCATCTATCATTAAACCTGGATCAATTCCATCAATTCCTTTAATGTAATTTTTCTCCCATTTAAAAGGACCTGTTGGACTTTTAGAAACACCTACACCAATTCTTCTAAAAGAAGTACCATCTTTTGGTGGAGCTGGATAATAGTAGTAATATTTACCATCTCTTTCTATACAATCTGGCGCCCACATTCCGTAAGAATTTTTCTTACCCCAAGGCACTTCATTCTGATCTAAAATTACACCATAATCTTTCCAAGTATTTCCATTTTCTAAAGAGAAAATATGGTAATCTGGCATACAAAAACGTGGTGCTACAATTCCTTCTGGAGGAACAGCATCGTGAGAAGGATAAATATATAATTTACCATTAAAAACACGTGCAGTAGGATCTGCTGTGTGAATATTTGTTACTAGTGGGTTTTGAGCAAAACTGTTAATTGTTAAACAAATAATTATAATTGTGACTACTTTTTTCATTCTATTTTGTTAAATTCAATTTTATTGATACAGATTCTAAACCCTTGCTTGAAGCTGTAAACTGGATATTTCCAGCAGTTTCTGTCGTTTTAATAATTGCTAAACATTTACCGTTAAAAGCTTTTCTGTTTGATGCTTGAAAAGAAGCGTGACTAAAATTATCTCCATTTCCAACACCTATTAAAGTTGCTTCACCCTCAATATTAAAATTGATAAGATTATCTGCTTTTGGAACTACATTTCCTTCTTTATCTAAAACAGTACACTCAATATATGCTAAATCTTTGCCATTTGCGTTTAATTCTGTACGTCTTACTTTTATGTCTATAGAATGTGCTTTTCCTGCAGTTTTCACTTCTTTTGACGCGTGTGTTTTTCCGTTTTTAGAAGCTACCGCTTTTAAAGATCCAGGTTTGTAAATTACTTTCCAAGTTTGATATTCTACACTATTAGTATCATTTTTTTGTTTTCCTAATGACTTTCCATCTTGAAAAAGTTCTACTTCATCACCATTTGTAAATGCATAGACGGTTACTTCTTTTCCTTCTTGATCTTCCAAATTCCAATGAGGAAAAATATGAACCATTGGTTTATCTGACCATTGAGATTGATAAAAATAATACCCATCTTTTGGAAAACCACATAAATCGATAGGAGCAAAGACCGAAGAACGAGAAGGCCATCCAAAAGGAATAACTTCACCTAAATAATCCCAACCAGTCCAAATAAATTGTCCCATAATATTTGGTTTATTTTTAATAGCTCTCCAAGCTTCTATACCTGGTTCTGCAATTAACTCTCTCTGCTTTATCCAGTTATAAGAATCATCGTATTTGTAACCTAATTTTTCCCACCATTGTTTTTCTCCTTCATCAAAAACATAGGTTGAACGTGGGTAAAATGATTGTGCAGATTGACACTCTGTAACAACTCCCATTGCATCTGGTGCAATTTTGTTTTCTCGAGCTAAACCATTTTCTTTTATATAATTGTATCCACGAATGTCACTAGTTGATGCAGCTGCTTCACTAGGCCATTCATCCCATCCATAACCGATTAAACCATTAGTTACTGGTCTATCATCTAATTTATGAATAATATCAATTAATCTATTTGCGATTGGAACTCCCTCATGAGTTTTCATTTGATTGATTTCATTACCAATACTCCACATAATTACAGATGGATGGTTTCTATCTCTCAAAACAAAATCAGTTAAATCTTTATCTGCCCATTCTTTAAATTTTGAAGCATAAAAATCTACAGGAATTCTAATTTTTTTACCATCTTGAATTGTAGTTGGTTTTTTAGGGATTTCCCATTCATCAAAGGCTTCATTTAACACTAAAAAACCCATTTCATCACAAACATCTAAAAATTCTGTAGAAAAAGGATTGTGTGCAGTTCTTACTGCGTTACAGCCCATTTCTCTCAATATTTCTAATTGCCTTTGAATAGTTCTCTTGTAAATTGCTGAACCTAAAGGACCACCATCATGATGTAAACAAACACCTTTTAGTTTTGTTTGAACACCATTAATAGAGAAACCTGTGTCTTTATCGAAATCTAATTTTCTAATACCAATTTTAGTGGTTTCTTCACCTAAAACTTCATCATTTTTTAATATTTGAACTTTTACAGTATATAAATGTGGGTTTTCTGGAGACCATAATTCTGGGTTATAAACCTCAACAGGAATTTCTAGTTTTTCTGAAGTGTTTGCATCAATTTTTATTAATTTTTCTTCCGAAGAAATAATAGAGTCATTTTTAATAATGATTGTTTTTGCAATTATATTAGAAGTTTCAACTTCATTCTTAATAGAGAAGGCTGTTTTAATCGTTGCTTTTTCTTTTGATATTTTAGGAGTTGTTACATATAAACTCCAATTAGGAATATGTATTTTATTTCTAATTTTTAAAGTAACGTTTCTATAAATTCCTGTTCCAGAATACCAACGATGCCCAGGCTGAACAGAATTATCGATAGTTACAGTTACTATATTTTCTTTATCAAAGTTAATGTACTCTGTTAAGTCATATTCAAAACCAATATAACCTAAAGGTCTGTGTCCAACTTTATTTCCGTTTATATAAACAGTAGAATTTCTATATACACCATCAAAATAAATAGATACTTTATGATTTTCTTTATCAGCATTAACAGTAAAACTTTTTCTGTAAGTAGATTTACCTGTTGGTAACCAAGCACCTCTAGAAAAAGAAGGATTGTCTTTAGAAAAAGGACCTTTTATACTCCAATCGTGAGGGATTGTTACTTTTTTCCAACTAGAATCGTTAAAATTGGGTTTTATAGCATCAAGAATTTCTTCTTTAGCAAATTTCCAATCTTTATTAAAATCAATAGTCTGATAATGTGCTTTTTCTTCTTTCAAACAGGAAAAAAAAGAAAAGATACTTAGAAGTAAAATAGCAAAAAGCACTTTTTGTTTAGAATTTAAAAATCTTTTTACGAACTCCATAAGTATCTTTTTTAATTACATTTATTTAGTTCTAAACTCAAATACTGGTGATTGAGAATTATTACCATGTTTGTCTTTAGTAACAACTTGCCAATAATAAATTTGGTTAGCTTCTAAAGATAAATTATCCATACTTGTGTTTGTTGTTGATTCTTTAAGTGTAGTTGGCGGATTTGTAGTTGCTAAGTAAACATCATACTCTTCAATATCATTATCAATGTCATTTCCAGTCCAATTAATAGAAGTAGAAACTTCTACAGTACTTCCCATAATTGGGCTTACCAATTCTGCTGGAAATGGGGCATAATTTTCAATTGCAACACCTGCGTTATAAAATTTCCATGTTTCACTACTATTTGTATCAGATACACCATTTGTACTTGATATTATTGACCAAGAATAAGGTACTCCTCTTAACAAATTTGTGATTAAATTTGTTTTAGTTGTGCTAATTTCTTCAATAGATTCTGTCTCTAAATTTTTAATAACTAATGTATATCGATCTGCATTTTTTGCATCATTCCATTCAAAAACAATTTTGCTATGTGTACTTGAAATTATATTTCCTTGATTACATTCAGCATCTTTTACAGGTGATATGAGTATGGCAGCATCTGGTTTTGTTGCTGGGTTTTCATCAACTCCATCTTCACCTTTACTACCACAACTAACAATAGTTACTACGCAAAGAGTTAAAAAAAAGAGTTTTATATATTTAGAATTTATCATTGTTTTATAATTTTAAAGTTAGAATTTACATTGTTACCAACTACTCTTACAAAATAAATGCCTTTAGATAGGTGGTTTATATTTACAAGTGTACTTCTGTTCTGATTTGTAATGCTTTTTTGCAAGACTACTTTACCAGTAGAAGATATTATTTGATAACTTACATTTTTGTTTTCATCCGAAGGAAAAGCAATCGTAAAATTATCTTTTACTATAGAAGGATATACAATAATATTATCAAAAAGGATTATCTTTTTTTCGTATTTACCTTGACAATTTTTATTTGTAGATACCTTTAAGTTATTTTCACCAGGTATTAGTTGAAGAGTAATGCTTTTTTTATCTGTTACTGTGATAATACCGTTTAAATTAATTCGATAGATATCACTTCCTTCAAGATTTACTGTAACACTTTTCTTCTTTTTATTTACTTTAGAATAAACTGATAAATTTTCTGGTTGAGTTATTTTAACGTTAAAACATTGTTTATAATCTGCATTTTCTGTTGTAGTTATACATATCGTATAATCGCCAGAGGCTAAAGTATCAAAAATTACATTTTCATTTGAAGTGAAATTTTTAGATATAGTAGTACCTTCAATTTTTGCTGTAAGTTCATAAGAAGTTTCTTTTGAGTTAATTTCTATAGAACCATTCTTACTATTAACGCAAGTTTCTCCTTTTGTTAATACAGTAAAATTATCTGTTGCCAACGTAAATACTTCACATCCTTCAGAATCTACTGTTAAACCAATTTGTGTATCTGGACATTTATCTAAACTGTCTATAACTCCATCAAAATCTTGGTCATCTTTAGGTATTTCATTACAATTTTCACCAGGTAAACCATAACAACCTAATTGTGCAGGTCCAAACAATGGGTTCCAATCGATACCAGCAACCCAATTTTCGCCTCCATTTTCATAAGCACCAATATCTGGTTTATCACCAATAAATCCATCAGTTATTCCAGCAATTTCTCTTCCTTGGTTAATAGGTGATGATCCACTTATTAAGGTAAAATCTCCATTATTGGCATTATTAAAAACACTAGAATCTACAACTAAGTTATTTTGTTTGTCAGATTCAGGTTCCCAATTATCATCACTTCCTAAGTTATTCCAAACCTTCACATTTGTAAATGAAGTACCTGCTTGATGCCAAGCCCCCATAACAGCTTCACCATTCCATAGAGTATTGTTATAGATTTCTATATCTTTTCCATCCCAGTTAATTTGAATACTAGTCCATTCTGTATTCCAAACAACATTATGATGCACTTTAAAACTTTCTGCATCGTTATCTAAGTATATACCTGCAGCTTTCTTTTTTGTACCACTAGAATACGCATCATGAAACCAATTGTGATGAATTTCTGTATTTTCTTGAAAACCTACTGTGTAAAAAAGAGCACAATCATCTGCTATTAAATTACTTCTAGAAATATCATTATATGCAATTTCATTATTGGATCCATTATAGTTAATACCATCTCTACCACCTTTTCTTACAGTGTTATTAATGAATTTAGAATTATGCATACCTCTTAAAACTGCAGGAGCATCATAAGAACCTAATGAATTAAAATCGTGAATTAAATTATTTTTAATTGTATGGTTATTACCTCTTACATTGATACCTGTTGCGGATCCATATGCAATTTCACATTTTTCAATTGTGTTAAAAGATCCTTGCATAATAATTGCAGCTACACCTGTATTAAATCCATTTTGAATTCCTTGAGTGTTTGAACCATATAAAGAAGTAATACCATATAAAACATTATTTGTGGTATTCGTATTTGTCTGCCAAGTAGTAGAATCTTCAAGATTTATAGTACCTCCAAAAACAGCTAAGTTTCTAACCTCTATATATTTTTTATTGCTTAAGTTAATTGTTTCTTTTCTTCTTCTCATTTTTACATCTCCATCTGCAGGAGCTGCTCCACTAGGAATTTGAACAAAAAGTTCTTTTGTAGAATTGTTATAATACCATTCGTTTTCATAATCTAGAGCGCCTTTTACTCCTTCTAAATAGAAATCTCCTTTATCTGCAGGAGCATGAAAAGTACGAATCCAATCTGGACTTTTATTTAAATGAAAGTTTACTCTTCCATTTGAACTACTTATAATTTTTTCTTTCCAAGCAATCCAACCAGAACCAGGTTTATCTCCATAAAACCATACAGCACCTCCTGTCCAATCTATATTTGGTATTGTGCTTTCTGTTAAATAAGCATTACTAGCAACTTCTTTGACACTACCTCCAGAATTTCTTAAAGTATTTAATTCAAAGGGATCTGAATCTGTTTTATTTGGCCATCTAGCTAAGTCTAATGCTGTTTCTTTATGCATTACAAAGTTCTCTTGGTTAAGAGTGCTAAAAGGTATTGTGGTTTTGTAAATTGAACCACTGTCTTGCGTCCAACCAGATAATGCTTCCATAGCACTAATTATTACTTTTTCTTCAGTAAAAGATTGAAATATTATTGGGTTTCCAGCAGTTCCTGAATTTTGTGGAGCTAAAGTTTCTTCATAAGTACCTTCTCTAATATAAACGATATCACCAGCAACAGCTACACTTGCAGCTTTACTAATTGTTAGGTAAGGATTCTCAATCGTTCCTGTATTTGAATCGTCTCCATTTTTTGCTACATAAATATCTTTTGCAAAAGAATTTAAAAAGAGCATTAAAAAAGGAATTACTAATATGCCTTTGTAATTTTTAATTTTCATCATTTATTTGTTATTAATTATATTTTGAAGAATAGCTTCGTACTTTTTTACTTTTTCAGGAAATTTTGATGCAAGATTATTTTTTTCGCCTTTATCAATTTTTAAATCGAATAATTGAGGTTCTGATGATATACCTGCATTAATACCTTTATCGTTTTTTATCCAATCATAGTTATTGCCTGTTTTAGGTTGAATATATTTGTACTTATGATCTCTATAAGCAAAAGTGTAGGCTTCCTCTAACATAGAATCTCTTCCTTTTTTGCTTTTACCAATCCAAGTATTCCAATGATCTTGACTATCAATAACATCTTCTGGTAACTTTTGATTTGTCATTGCAGTAATTGAAGCAACTAAATCTACTTGATTCATTAATGCATCTGATTTTGAGGGTAAAATTGTTTTAGGCCAATAAGCAATTGTTGGCACTCTTGTGCCACCTTCATAAATACTATATTTTCCTCCAGAAAACTCTCCGGCAGGTTTGTGATTCCCAATTAACTCTACTGCTTGGTCTAAATAACCATCATTTAAAACGGGGCCATTGTCACTCGTGAAAATGATAACTGTGTTATCTGCAATTCCAAGTTCTTCTACCTTTTTTATAATCTCTCCAACTACATAATCCACTTGAACTATAGCATCTCCTCTTGGTCCCATTTCACTTTTACCTTTAAAAGAATTATGTGGAGATCTAGGTACGTGAATATCATGAAAAGAATAAAATAAAAAGAAAGGATTTTTATGATTTTCATCTATAAATTGATGAGCTTTTTTAGTAAAAACAAAAGGAAAATCTTCATCAATCCATTCAGCAGATTTCCCTCCACCCATATAACCAATTCGACTTAAACCGTTAACAATTGTTTTGTTGTGTTGTGGATCTGCAACTTGTTTTCTTAATTCAGGGTTTTCTATTCCTGTTGGTCTATTTCCAACTTTTTGATCATAGCTAACAGAAAGAGGATCTTCTTTAGATAAATTTAAGACAGTACCGTTTTCCATAAATACAGTAGGTACTCTGTCACCAGTTGCTGGAAGTAAAAAGCTATAATCGAATCCAACTTGATTCGGACCAAGAGTAATTTTTTCATTCCAGTTAATATTACCGTCTCCTAAACCTAAATGCCATTTACCTACTACACCAGTTGTATAACCAGCTTTTTGTAAAATTTTAGGTAAAGTAGTAGCGGTAGTATCAATCAATAACGGAGCATCTCCCTGTAAAACTGCAGCATTTTTTCTAAAAGCGTAATTCCCTCTTAAAAGTGAGTATCTAGAAGGCGTACAAGTTGCAGCAGAACTATGTGCATCTGTAAAAAGCAAACCATTTTTTGCCATTTTATCAATGTTGGGGGTTTTAACACCTACAGCTCCATAACAACCAACATCTGCATATCCTAAATCATCGACATATAAAATGATGATATTTGGTTTTTTTGATGTTTCATTATCAACTTTATTGATGTTTTTTTCATTTCCACAAGAAAGTAGCGTTAATAAGATTGCAAATAATAAGATTGTCTGTTTTTTATACATACTATTCTTTTTTTAATGTGTAAGACCTTACCCAGTCGTAATAAGTTGTATTTTTTGAGTTGTCAGCCAATTCTTCTGGAGTTGGAGCTGTTTCCCAATCATACGTTTCTGTAACCATATGCATATACATAGGTCTATCAAAAGGAGTTTCACTAAACTCTTTACTTGGATTCATTGTAAATTGATACTTACCATCTAAATATATTTTTATAGTACTAGCATCTACCCACCAGCAGCCATAAACATGATAAGCTTCATTTGCAGGAGGGGCTATTTTTGGATGAACTTCTGGTCCTTTAGATTTTACAATTCTTTCTCCTTCACATGAATAATGAAAAATATGAGTATTAGAGTGTAGTTTTCTTGTAAAATCGGCTCCTTTTTTTTGTTGACCAACAATTTCTACAATATCTAATTCTAATTGTTCTGTTGGGCAATCGTTATTTTCAGCTTTGTTTTTTAACCAAAATGTTGATGACATAGAAATGCTAGAAGCTTTCATTTTTGCTTCATAATAACCATAAAAAGCATCGGTTGCTACAGAGGCAACTGCTCCACCCGCAATATTATATTTTTCATCACCTTTTAATACTGAATTTTTGATATGAAGATTTCCATATTTTACAGAAACAGCAGAAGCTCTAAAAGTTGCAGGTGGTCTTCCGTTTTTCCAATAAGGAGATCTGTCATACCATTTTTTATCATCCAATTTATCTCCTTCAAACTCATCAGAAAATTTTTCATTTTTAACCCATTTAAAACCTTTTGGAGGTGCAGGTGTTTGTGAATGAATAATTATTGAAGTAATTAAAAAACATAGAAAAAATACTGTTTTCTGATTCATTATCGAATTCGTTAAAATGAATAGCAAATTTAAAGGAATATAAAACCTGTAATAATTACATATGTTTTTTATAGTATAACAAATGTATTTTTAATCTACTTTAAAATCCATTTCTTTAATAATTGCGTCCAGTTACCGATGTTTTTATTACTTTTTCCAAACCCAAAACCATGACCTCCTTTTGGATAAATATGAAATTCTGTTGGAATATTTTTACTTTTTAAGGCTTGGTAAAAAAGCAAAGAATTTTCGATTGGAACAGCATTATCATCTGTACAATGAATGATAAAAGTTGAGGGTGTTTCCTTAGAAACTTGTAATTCGTTTGAAAATAAATTCACTAGTTTTTCACTCGGTTTTTTACCTAAAAGATTAAATCGAGACCCTTTATGAGTACTGTTTTTTTTCATTGAAATTACTGGATAAATAAGTGCCATAAAGTTTGGCTTTGCACTAAGAGTATCTATAATATCTTTAGCTTCATAGGATTTAAAATTAAATTTAGTGCCTAAAGTAGAGGCTAAATGACCTCCAGCAGAAAAACCAATGACTCCAATTTTGGTAGGGTCAATATTATACTTTTTACTATCATTTCTAATCAATCTAATTGCTCTTTGTGCATCTTGTAAAGGAGCTAAATGAGGTTTTATAATAGATTTAGAGTTTGGAAGCCTATATTTTAAGACAAAAGCAGTAACGCCAATAGAATTAAACCATTTAGCAAAGTCTAAGCCTTCATAATCATATGCTAAAACACCGTAACCTCCTCCAGGTAAAATTAATACTGCTTTTTTATTGGCAAGTTGTTTTGGTGCTATAAAAACATCAAAACTTGGGTTTTGAACATTTGAAATTCTAGTAATATTTGTAGTTATAACGATTTCTTTGTCAGATGATTCTATTTGATTTGGAACTGTTTTCCAAAGCAGAACAGTTTCATTTTGTGAAAACGAAATTTGAGTTGTTAGTACAAAGCAAAAGATTAGAATTAATGATTTTCTCATGAGTTCTTTTTATTAAAGAAAGCACTTGCTTGTTTTTTGCAGAACTGTGGTATTTCTGATATTTGCTTCAATTTCATTTGTTTATAATAGATTTCTGCAGCTTCAGATTGAATCTGAATTTTACCTTCTGTCATTGTTTGCCAAGTACCGTTCAATTTAGCAAAACCATCTTTTACAATCATTACAATTTTTCCATTTAAAACATGTATTGAAACATTGTCTAAACAGATTAGCTCCATTGTATTCCATTCTCCATGTGGTTTTTCAGGATCTCCAGGTTTAAAGCATCTTCCTGTTTCAAAATCTGGTCTGTTCCAAGAAAAATCATTCAGTTTTCCAGCCGGATCAAAAACATATTTATCTCCAATTTTTGTTGATGGACTTTTAGCTTTTACATCTGTTTTACCTTCACCAATTGTAATGAAATCTCCACAATCTGTTTCTTGAACTTCGCATTCTAAACTCGTCATCCAAACATTCCAAAAATCGGTATAATCACCAACACTGTGATATAAAATTCCGCTATTCCTTTTCTTATTTAAACGTGGTTTCCATTTTTTATTTCCCCACTTAAATTGCCATTTTAAATGATAATTTTTATATTCTTTCTTAGTAACTAAACCAGCAAAAATCTCACCAGTAATTTTTAAAACATTTTCGTTTCCTTGTTTTATCACAGAAAACACTTTTTTAGGATCTTTATTTAAGCCTATTGGTTTTCCTATTCTAACATCGTCAAATTTCTCATAACCTTCAATTTCGGTAGAAGTATGTGGAGCTCCCATCCAAACGTCCCAAGAGGATAAATTTTTATCAATTAGATCTTGCCATTCATTATTTATCTTGACTTTTTCAGCCTCGTTTTTATTTGTTTTACAAAATGTAAAGCTTACAACTATTAATATTAGAGCAATTTTTTTCATAAGTTATTTTATGATTTAAATTTTTTATTAATCCATTTACGAGTAGGGTTTTCTAGATATTTATAAGATAAAAACCCAACAAATATTGTAATCAGCATAAAAATTATAAATGAGACTCTTGCTTCCATAAGACTTCCATTTAATGGTCTTAGTATTCCACCAACTTTTTTATCTACGTTCAGCATAAAATAAAATGATATCATGTTTATAATAAACATATGCCATATGTAGATAGAGAAAGACCAATCTCCTAGTTTTCTAAGAAATTTGAATGAATACAACTTATCAATGATTGAACTTCCATAAGCTGAAGATAAAATTATCATCATAAAAATAAATACAGTTACTGTATCATACCAATGGTAATACATTGAGATAATGCATAGCGCGATTAATGATAGAAATACCCAGACATTAGAGAAAACTTTTTTTAATGTCGAAAACTTGTATACTTGCCAAACTATCATTCCTGCAATAAAACCAACAATACCCCTTAATGTTCCCCAATGCCAATTTACATCTAAATCTATCTTTTTTGGATCTGGTGGAAAATTTAAAAAAGGATGCAATGGAGCAAGAACAGTTTCAATAAAAAACCAAAGAGAAATTACGGAAATTAAGGCTAAAAACCACTTTTTATAACCTACTTTTTTAAAAAAGATAAATAGGAAAGGAAAGATAACATAAGCCCACCATTCTGCACTTAAACTCCACGCTGGCATATTCCAAGTAGCGAAATCAAAAATACCAACTGTTTCTAAAAACAATAACTGAAACGGAATTGCATCTAATCTATAAAGATGTTGATTCCAATCACTTAAAAATTGAAATTTATCAATGCATAAATACCCAAGAAATAGAAGTAATTCTGCACCAATTACTAAAACGTGAAGTGGATATATTCTAGCCAATCTTGATATTAAAAAATTCTTATAGCTTTTCTTTTCTAAACCTTTATTAAAGACGTCTTCATATACGTAACACATTATAAAACCACTTAAGATAAAAAACAAATCTACCATTAAGTACAATTTATCTATTAGACCTGCTGCTTCATATGGAAATATAGCGCCTAAAAAAAAATGAAAATGTAATGTAGTAACAAGTATAGCTGCAATACCTCTTAAAGATGATAAATTGTGTAGGTATGGTTTCATTATAAAAGTTTAGAGCAAAAAAAAAATCGCATTATATATACACTTTGTATAATAACACGATTCTTCTGAATAAAGCTTAGGGGCTTATTTTTTTGGTGTTATTTTGAAAGAGAAAGCGTGGTTTCCTACCTTTTTTGGTAGCTTAATTGTTAAGTGTTTAGTATCTCTAGAAAATTCTAAATCACCTTCATTTCCAAACATTTGTATAGAAGCAATTTCTGATGTGTAAATTTCACTTCCTTCTTTTAATGCTCTAATATTTAATTTTCCATTTGTTGGCCAATCTAAAACTGTTGCATATACAATATCTCCTTTTGTTGTAAAACGGATATCTTTAGATGTATTGTCAGCATTTTTTTCTTCACTTAAATGTCCTTCAACAACCTCTGCATCACCTTCACCATAAATTTCAAAAGTTCTTGTACCATAAATAGCTTCACCATTTACTTTTAACCATTGTCCCATTTCTAGTAGACGTTCTTTAACTGGTTCTGGTATTGTTCCATTCGCTCTTGGTGTAATATTTAATAATACAGCTCCGTTTTTACTTACCACATCTACTAAAAAGTCAATAAGTCTATTCGTAGATTTGTACCTAGGGTTACTAATGTGAGACCAAGATTTCCAATCGATAGAATCATCAGTTAACCAAGGAAAATCTTTCTTTTCGCTCATTCTAGATCTTTCTAAATCTAAAACTGCTGTTCCTTGCTTAAAATCGTGAAATTTATAGGTTGCTAAAACTTCTTTTCCACTTTTGTCTGCTGTATTGTAATAGTGTTCTAAAAACTCCTTTCTATGTTCTTCACTTACAACATCCATTTTATTATCAAACCAAACTAAATCTGGATCATATTTTGTAATAATTTCTTTTAACCTAGCTAACCATTCATCATTAAATTTTTTGTCAGCTAAAGGATAATATTTTTCAACTCCATTTTCGATTTCGTGGTTACTACGTGGCATTTGGTTGTCTCCTTTTTTTAATTTAGGACCATATAAACCAGCATATTTTGGGTTAGAAGCATCTGTAGTTTCATCCCAAGTTGGGTACCATCCAAATAACCATTGACGATGATAGGTTGCAATAAATTTCATATCTCTCTTACGAATTTCTTTTGCTAATTCACCCATAACATCACGTTTTGGTCCCATATCTTTAGCATCCCATTCTGTTAAATCACTATCCCACATTGCAAAACCATCTGCGTGTTCAGATACTGGGCCTGCAAATTTTGCACCTGCTTTTTGAAACAAATCTGCCCATTCTGCAGCATCAAATTTTTCTGCTTTAAACATTGGTATAAAATCTTTGTATCCAAATTCTTTTAAAGGTCCGTATTTTTCTACGTGATGCTTATTGAAAAGACTTGCTTCTCCATTTTTAGCTTCAGGATTATTTGCATTTACATACATCCAATGTGCATACCATTCGTTTTCAAATTCAGGTACAGAATAAGGCCCCCAATGACAATAAATACCAAATTTGGCATCTAAAAACCATTCTGGAGTTTTATGTTCTTTTAAAGATTCCCACTCTGCAGTATATTTTGGTGCCTCTACTTTTACTTCCTTTTTAGTTTCCTTGCAAGCAAAAAGTGTAAGAAAGGTAATGCATACTAATAATAATTGTTTTATAGATTTCATTGTCTGTTTTTTATAGTCTATTTCTAATAGCTAAATTATAGATAAGCGTATTTATTGCTAATTCCATATGAGTATAATGTTATAACATATGTTTTTTAATAATCCCTGTATTCTATTATTAAAATTTGATTATAAGTTTTTTAACGATTTTGGAAAATTGGAAATAGGAGTAATTTTAATATTTTTATAATAAACTTCTGCTGCTTCTGACTGAATTTGAATTTTACCTTGTGTTACTGGTATTGTTTTTCCTCCAATGTCATAACGAGCATTTTTAATTCTATTAACTATAACTCCATTTACTAAATGAATACTTTCATTTCCTAAACAATATATCTCAAGAGTATTCCATTCTCCATTTGAATTTTCATTTAATTTAGATTTACTTGCTTGACCAGATTCAAAACCACCTGCCCATTTTAGAGGAGCTTCTTTTCCTTTAGGATTGTAAACAAATTTATTAAACTGACCCTCTTTGTTTTTAATTCTATCTGAAGGAACATCACCATAAACATCACCTAAAGCAATAAAATCTCCACAATCTCCTTCTTGAACTTGAAACTCTAAAGAAGACATCCAAACATTCCAAAAAGCGCCATGAATACCTTTTGCGTGGTATAAAATTCCGCTATCTCTTTTGTCTTGTAAACGAGGTTTCCATTTTTTTTCTCCCCATTTAAATTGAGCAGTAAAATGATAATCACCATATTCATTTTTAGTAGTTAAACCGCCATAAATTTCACCAGTAATTTTTAAAACATCTTCGCCATTTTCTTTTATCACAGAGAAAACTTTTTTAGGATCATTGTTTAATCCCATTGGTTTTCCTGTTTTAACGTTTTCAGATTTCTCAAAATCTACATCTACTGAAGGGTGTACAGCACCCATCCAAACATCCCATTTAGATAAGTTATTATCTAAAAGGTTTTCACCTTCTTTATCAAGTTGAACATTCGTTTCTCCTAATGCCCAAGAAATTCCTTCCTTTAAGTGTTGAAGAAAATCGGAGTCTGCAAAAGTATCATCTGCGTGTCCCATTCCTGTATAAAAAATACGTCCACCTTCATAATGATGATACCAAGCAATGTCATGTTTAGTTCCCATTCTTTTACCTTTATAGCTATTCTCATCTAATTCTAATAAGACATTTACATGAGACTGCACAGGCTCTTTAAAGTTGTACCATTCATCAAATTTTTGAAAAGTATTACCATAATGTGCAATTGAAGGGTGTTTGTTTTCTTTATGAACTTTTATAACAGCAGTTTGTTGTTCTGGATGTGATTTAAATTGAGCTCCTATCATTTCTGAATAAAATGGCCATTTATGTTCTGTGTCTGATGCAGAATGTAAGCCTACAAAACTACCACCTTCATTTATGTATTTTATAAAAGCTTTCTCTTGTTGAGAGTTTAAGATATCTCCTGTTGTGTTTAAAAAAATAATGTTTTTATAATTTTTAAGGTTTTCATCATTAAATTGATTAGAATCTTCTGTTGTTTCTATTTTCCAATTATTTTCTAACCCTAATTTTTTAATAGCCGTAATTCCTGCTGGAATAGATTTATGACGCCAACCATTTGTTTTAGAAAAAACCAAAATTGTATTTTCTATTTTGTTGGAGCTTTTCGAAACCGTATTATTTACTTGTTTCGATTTGCAACTTATAAAAATTATTGAAATACTAAATATTGAAAATAGTAAGACTTTCTTTATTTTTTTTTGCATCAAAAATTATTTTAAAATTTTATTATTGTAGAAATTGCTTTAGAACCACCCAAATCTTCACTTCTTTGAGAAGGTAAAGAACCATTTACATATAAAGTATAGTCTCCTTTTCTGATCACTTCTTTACCTGCATCATTAAATTGAAAGAAAGTTTCTTTTGATAAATCGAATGTTACTGTCTTTGATTCTCCTGCTTTTACAAATACACGTTTAAATGCTTTTAAATCGTAAATAGGATCTTCTTCACCAGCTAAAGGCGAACTAATATATACTTGTACAACTTCTTCTGAATCTACTTTACCAGTATTTGCAACTGTAACTGTAGTCTTATAAGAATCGCTTACTTTTAAATTTTTGTATTCAAACGTTGTATACGTTAAACCAAAACCAAAAGGATATTGAGGTTCTTTTTTCATATACTTATACGTTCTTCCTTTCATATTATAATCTTCATATGCTGGCAATTGATCTACTGATCTTGGAAATGTAATTGGTAGTTTTCCTGAAGGAGCAACATCACCAAATAAAACATCTGCAACAGCATTACCACCTTCTTCACCAGGATACCAAACAAAAACGACTGCTTCTACAATGTCGTGTAATTCTGGAATTGCAATTGGACTACCACCAGTTAACACTAAAACCAAAGGCTTTTCTGTTTGACTTTTAATTTTTTTGATATAATCTATTTGATTTTGAGGTAATTTAATACTTGTTCTATCACCTTTTTCGCTAGATGCTAATGCTTCGCCTTCTTCACCTTCTAATAATGCTGAAATACCCATAACAGCAATTACAACATCTGCTTTTCCTGCTTCACCTGTAGACCAATCAATCGGGTTTACATTTTTTCTGAAAGGTAAAACGCCAGATTTATAATTGATACTTGTTCCTGGACTTACTTTACTTACAATTCCGTCTAAAATTGTCTGCGTATTACTCGTTAATCCGTAGTAATTACCTAATAAAACTTCTTCATTAGATGCATTAGGACCCACTACATACATTGTTCTTGTATTCTTTTTTAAAGGAAGTACATTGTTTTCGTTTTTCAATAAAACAATCGATTTTTGTGCCGCTTCTAATGCAATTTTTCTATGTTTATCAGAATCTACTACATCTGCAGTAATATGATCATAAGGATTTAATCCAATAGGATCAAACATTCCTAATTTAAAACGAGTTAATAAGTTTTCCTTAAGTCTTTTATTTAATAATTCTTTTGTGATTAATCCTTGATTTAACGCGTTGTTTAAAACAGTGTAAACATTACCGCAATTGATGTTTGTTCCTGAATTTAAAGCCAAAGCTGCAGATTCTTCTGGAGTTTGTGTTACTTTATGAAACTTATGAAAATCTTCAACGGCACCACAATCTGAAACTACATAACCATCAAATCCCCAATCGTCTCTTAAAATTTCTTGTAATAAATAAGGGCTTCCACAACAAGGTTCTCCCATTGTTCTATTGTAAGCTCCCATAACACCTTCTACATTTCCTTCTTGCACTAATGCTTTAAAAGCAGGTAAATAGGTTTCGAATAAATCTTTTTTATTTACAACAGCATTAAATTCGTGTCTAAATTCTTCTGGTCCACTATGAACTGCATAATGTTTTGCACATGCTGCAGCTTTAATATAATCTGGATTATCGCCTTGTAAACCTTTTACAAAAGAAACACCAATTCTACTAGTTAAGAAAGGATCTTCACCATATGTTTCTTGACCACGACCCCATCTTGGATCTCTAAAAATATTTACGTTTGGAGACCAAAAAGTTAAACCAGCATATCTACTTCTGTTGTTAATTTTAATAGCTTCATTGTATTTTGCTCTTGCTTCATCTGAAATTGCAGTACCAACTCTTAATATTAATTCAGGATCAAAAGTTGCTCCTAAACCAATTGCTTGAGGAAAAACAGTTGCTCTACCATTTCTTGCAACACCATGTAAAGATTCATTCCACCAGTTGTATTCAGGAATTCCTAAACGTTCAATAGGCGGACAAACATCTAACATTTGAGAAAACTTTTCTTCTAAAGTCATTTCTGTTATTAGTTTGTTTACTCTTTCATCAATTGAAAAAGAGGTGTCATTCCAAGCAAATTTTGGTTTTTCAACTTCTTTTTTCTCTGCTTTTTCTTCTTTACAACTTGTAAAAGAAATTAGCAAAATGCTAATAAATAAATAGGTTATTGTTTGAAATCCTTTTTTCATTATAATATTATTAATAGTTGTTATTCTTAATCGTTCCAATGAGCGTCAATTACTTTCTGAATATGAGGAAATTTATCTCCATCTTCTTCGTCTAATTCTGCTCTTTTATTTTTTAACTCTGTTTTTAATTCTGCAATAATTTCTTTGTAATTAGCATCATTATAAACATTGTTCATCTCTTTTGGGTCTTTTTCTAAATCGTATAATTCCCAAGCAGCAGGTGTGTGATTTGTAAAATCATTTCCCCAACTTTCTTTATTCCATTCTGCATCAGGATTATCTGTATCTACCCAATATTTTCCGTAGTAAAAAATTAGTTTATGAGTTTTAGTTCTAATACCAAAATGTGCCGGATTTGCGTGTTTGTGTGCCATATGCATCCAATATCTATAATAGGTAGATTTTTGCCAATTTTCTGGTTCATTACCAGTTTCTAAAATTGTTTTAAAACTTTTTCCTTGCATTTTATCAGGAACATTTCCTCCTGCCATTTCAATTAAAGTAGGAGCGAAGTCAGTATTATTAATGATTGCATCCGTTCTTGTGTTTGGTTTAATCGATTCTGGATAACGAACAAAGAATGGCATTCTCATAGATTCATCATACATCCAACGTTTATCCATGTAATCGTGTTCACCTAACATAAAACCTTGGTCACCTGTATATACAATAATCGTGTTATCGTATAAATCGTTTTCTTTTAAGTATTTAATTACTCTAGCAACATTGTCATCTACACCTTTTACACAACGTAAATAACGTTTTATGTATTCTTGATAAGTAGCACTTGTAATCTCTTTATCAGTCATTTTATCGTTAATGTATTTTGACTTATCAAAATCTGGATTCGATTTTTCCATCAATTTTTCATCCCAAATTATATCAACATAATTTCTTACCGTATTTCTTTTAGATATAGACGAGCCAATTACCGATAATAATTCCCCATTTTCTCCTCTTGTAGCAATAGAACCATTGTTTTTGTTATTATATAAGCTTTCTGGCTCAGGAATAAAAGTGTCTTCTAAATAATCTTTATACCTTGGTGCAAAAGCAAAATTATCATGTGGCGCTTTAAATTGATACATTAACATAAAAGGCTTTTCAGGATCTCTTTTTTTGTCTAGCCAGTCTAAAGTTATGTCTGTAACAATATCAGAACTATGACCTTTATATTGTTTTCCTTCGTAGTTTTTGTCGTCCCACAAGGTAAAGTTCATTCCTGTTTCTGTAAGCCAAGGATCGAAATAAGAACCTTGCTGATGATGATGGGTAAAAATATTGTAGTAATCGAAATTTGGTTGTGCAGTTAAATGCCATTTACCAATTAATGCAGTTTGGTATCCTAATTTTTTTATTTCTTGAGGAAGATATTGTTTTTCCATTGGTAAAACACCTTCTAAATCTAAAACACCATTTGCTTGACTATGTTGTCCTGTTAAAATAGCAGCTCTACTTGGCGTACAAATAGAATTATTAACAAAACAATTGTTAAATATAATTCCTTCTTTTGCAACTTTATCTAAAGTAGGAGTGGGGTTTAATTTAGCTAATCTACTACCATAAATACCAAAACCTTGGCTTGTATGGTCATCTGCCATAATAAAGATGATATTTGGCTTTTTTGTATTTTTTTTACTTTCTTTTGATGCTTTTTTACAAGAAAAAACACCTAAAAACAAAATGGATAAAAAGTATAATTTATAGTTCACAGTCAATTAATTTAAATAAAGTATAAAGGTGAATAATTATTTTGTTTAACAGTAGAAGATATGTTTTGATTAGGGATAGTATTGATTTTTAAATAAAAAAAAGCCCGAATTAATTCGAGCTTTAAGTTATTAATCTTTTTTGATTATTTATTTCTTAATAATTTTACGCGTTAATCCATTATCACTTTTTAAAATATAGATTCCTTTATTTAATTCAGAGATATCTATTGTAGAATTTAATTTAGTAAATCTTTTTACTTCTTGTCCAATAACATTGTGAATAGAAATAAATTTAGCATCTTCTAAACCTGAGATTTTAATTAAACCTGTTGTTGGGTTTGGAAATAATTTAACAGAATTGAATTTAAAATCTTCTGTACTTAAATTAGGATCTACTTCTACTTGGAAATATTTAGTAGCTGGAATAGAAAGTGGAGTCCAATTAGGGTCTTCTGATGTTGTTAAAGGTTTTACAAAATAAAAATAGTTTGCTAGACCAGGATATGCTATTGCAAGTTCAGAACCTACTGAAGCTCCTGGAGTGCTATCTCCCGATACTATAGTACTTGCTAATAAATTTTCGCCAGTAGTTAAATAAGCTTCTGGAAAAGTGTTACCAAGTATTATAGTTGCAGTTTGGTCAACTCCCATTGGTAACTCTTCAGTATTTGTGTATATACCTATAACAGCATCTCCATCTACATTAGAGTGAAGTTGTAAACTAATTGCGCCAATTGCAATTGGATTATCTTCTGAAGTATAGGTGATTTCTAAACCGAATGATGGCCCTTGTACAATTGCTGTTGGATCGTTTGTAAATGTATAGGAGTCAGTTGTTGTTAGAGCATCACCAGTAGTAGTTGCAGTAGTTCCCAAAGTTTCCATTGCACCACCACAATTATACCTAATATTAATAGTGTATTCTGTTCCAGGAAGTAATCCTGAAATATTAAAAGAAGCATTAGTTCCTCCCCAAGAACCTGGTGAAGCAGGACTTGCTGTCGGATAATATCTTACTTCAGCATATGCATAATCTGCTTCTCCTTCAGGTGGAGTAAAAGTTCCTGCAATCGAATTATCTGTTATATCTCCAATAGTAATTACTGGTGCTGGACATTGTGAAAACATTACACCAAATGTTAGACTAAAAAGTAATAAAGTAATTTTTTTCATCATAAATAAATTTTAAATTAGTATTTAGTAAAATTACAGTATGATTTAATTTTTTAACATTAAATATGATTTCTAAACTGCAACAAATGGTTTATTTTTATATGTTATTCACTTTATTTGCATTTTATAGTAGATTTACTGGTGAGGTAAAATTGATAATGTTGTAACTATATAGTTCTCTTAAACTTATGTTTTGTATAAATAAAAAGCCTATTTGATAAATCAAATAGGCTTTCTGTAAAGTTATAAATTAGAATAAATTATGGTCTAACTTCTTGTTCTCTAACAACAAAGTTATCAAAGTAAACAACACCATTACTTCCAATTAATCTTGGAGAAATAATTCTATTTTCAGTTGCTTTAGATTCAAATGTACCCGTTTTAGAAACCCATACTCCTTGAGCAATATTACCGCCATTCCAAAATTTATCTGCACCCCAACTAGGGAACATGTAAATTGTCCATTCAGCAACGCTACTTCCATTTTCAATGTATACATCATACATTACATCATAGTTTTTTCCAGCTTCAACTTCAAAACTTGCGTTTTTACCTTCAAAAAATATTGGGCTTCCCGTAGCTAAATCACACTTAGCACTTTTTAGTCCATGGCTAGCCATGTCAGTTGTAAATTCTACAATACCTTTGTTACCCCAAGGTGGTAGATAGATCCATCCATTACCCATTTCACCTTCAAAAGAAGCCTCATCAGCATCCATTATATTAATACCTTGATCCATACCTACAGGCATGTCAGTAAATAATACAGGTTTACGTGTATCTGTAGATTCTAAAGTAGAACCATCTAATAAAGATACTGTTATAACATCTGGTCTGTAAATAGGTTCATTTAAAGTTAATTCAATTATTGTAGCATCACTACTATTTAATGTTGCTATTTTAACTGGAAAATTATTACCATTAACCATTACATTAAAGTACTGTTCTTGGTTGATAAATGGTTGAAACTCTCCATTAAAAGGTACCTGAATAACTTCATCTTCTAACTCAGCAATATCACCAGTAAGCACAAATGGTTTGCTTGAAGGAATTACTTTAAATGGAGCAGGAATTTCATAGTAATCATAATCACCTGGTATATTTTCTCCAGTACGACTTATAGCTGCACTTCCTTCAAAAACTCCTAGTTTTTTAAATATTATAGTAGAAACAGAATCCTGTCCAACTTCTCCTGCAATTCTAAATTCTCTAGTATTTGGACGACCAATTGTAGTTACATCAACAAAATCTAAGACATCTCCTGCTTCAACATAAATTGTATCTAATTCTGTTGCATGAGGAACTACTACACCTTGTTGCTTTATTAATATCTTACTTACAATAGTATCATAAACATCAACAACAAAAGTGGTATCAATAACCCATTTATCTCCAACTCTAATAGAAGCAAGTGTTCTTATGTTATTGTCTGGATTACCATCATTATCTTCATAAAACCCACTAAATGTAACCGAATCTTTAAAAGTGTTATAAAGGTTAACAGATGTTAATCCTCCTTTAGTAAATAAAACATGTACAGTAGGTTCATCTGAAGTTGTTTCACCTCTATTGATGATTTTATCAGTATAAACACTATCAAGTCTATCTATTGGACCTCCTAGAAAGAAGTTTTCTTCTGTAATTGTCCATGTATGCTCTGTTGCTCCATGAGATAAATCCGTAAAAGAGATAAAATCATCTATATTGATTTTTTTATCACCTTGGCGTAAAAGGCTCGTATAAAACCCAACATCCGAAAACGAATTTGGAGCTTCATACTCATCGTTATCTTTATCACATGCCACAAAAAAGGTTGCGATAAGAAGCGTTAATAATATTAGTTTGTTTTTCATTTTTTTCGTTTTAACATAATTAGTTTAATCAAATAAATCAAATATAATTTATTTGTCTCCTTACAAATTCGGATTTGCTATAGTTTCACTATTAGGTATAGGCCAATATGCGTGTTCCGATTCTATATAATTTTGAGCAGGTTGAACAAACTCATTTAAATTTACATTTGGAGTAATTAAAGGATCTTCAACTAAAAGACCTCCCCATCTTGTTCCAGAAGTACCATCTAAATTAGTGAACTTGTAATCTTCTACAGAATATCTTCTTAATGACAATTCAGTAAAACGTTCTTTCGTTTTTCCCCAACGTCTTAAATCAAGTGCACGAATAGCGTTACCTTCTGCAGATAATTCTAACGGTCTCTCAACATGCATAATATGTGCCATTAATGAATTTGCATCATAGGTTATGTTATTGTGGTCATTAAGAGGGAAATCTCCTGTACCATCTGCACCTAGTAATTGAACAGCAGAACGTCTACGTACTAAGTTTACTAACCTAGTAGCTTGTTCTACTCCTCCATCATTAATTCCTCCTTCAATTAAGCATTCTGCAAGCATTAAATATACATCTGCTAAACGAATTAATCTAATATTTACACCCGATCTTGGGAATGAAGATGAAATATCTTTTTCATCTTCTGCGATATCCCAGTTTGTATATTTTCTCCAATATGCAGTTTCTAAATTATTGAAAGGTGCTTTTTGGGCAGCTTCTGCTCCATAATAAGGAAGATCTCTATCGTCTGCTAAAGCAATAGAATATGAAGTTCTTAATGAATATTTACGAGGGCGAGTTGTTACTCCGTCTTCTTCTGTAATCGTATTTCTAGGATCTGTTGTATCTGGAATTTCGTTTTTGTATTCCATCACTAACCAGTTTGCAGGATAAATAACTCTCCAACCACCTACAGGACTCATCATAAAGTTCATTGTACTAGATGTTTGTTGAGAAGAATAAGGGTTAATTTCAGGCTTATAAGCAAGAGAATAACTTACTTCAAGAATAGATTCTTGATTAAATTCATCCATTGTTGTAAAGTTACTTCCAATGTTTGGTGCTAATGAGTAGTTATACTGAGTAGCTACTTTAGTAAAATAGGTTGCTGCTGTAGCATAATCTGCCTCATAAAGGTAGCTTTTTCCTAAGACTGCAGTTGCTGCTCCAGCGGTAATTCTACCTAAATCTCTATTCTCTTTCCATTCTATTGGTAAGTTACTTTCAGCGTACTCTAAATCAGCTAAATAAAATGCTTTTACATCTGCAGCAGGACTGATTGGTTGGTAGAAATCTGCTTCATTTTCTGGAACTTCAGTAACTAAAGGTACATTTCCTTCATTAAATCCGTTATATAGATAGAAATAAAATAAACCTCTTAAAAAACGTGCTTGCGCTTTTACAAAACCAGCTTCTGCTTTTTGAGTAGCATTAAAAGTCGGCATTAGGTTGTCTGTAGCTACAATTACTTGATTTGCTCTAAAGATTCCTTTGTATAATTGTTTCCATTTACCATTTGCAGTACCTGAAGCATCATTAAAAGTTTGTAAGTAATAAACATCACTAGTTGTAGGTCTTCCATAACCTGGCCATGCTAAATCACTTCTTTTTGTTTCATCAACAATAGCAAATGTATTTCCGTCTTTAAAAGCATTATATACTGCTACAAGACCAGATTCAAGATCACCAAGAGTTTTCCAATAACTATCGGTAGAGATTTCATTAGGATTAGCTTCTTCAAGGAAATCCTCGTTACATGCAGACATTGATAATATAATTATCAAGAGCATTGTAAATTTGTAATTAAATATTTTTTTCATTATTCTTATTTTTTTAATTAAAAGTCTAATTGAATTCCAATTCTAAATTGAGAACTAATAGGGTAGTTACCTTTATCAATACCTCTAGAAGAGAAATTACTATTTCCTACCTCAGGATCATATCCATCATATTCTGTGATTGTTAGAGGGTTTTGAGCTGCTAAAAATACACGAAATTTAGTGATATTCAAATCACCAAAGTACTCATTTGGAACTGTATACCCAATATTCACTGTTCTTAATCTGATAAAAGATCCATCTTGAATCCAGAAATCTGTATATCCTCTATAATTTTCATGGTCACGACCACGGTTTGTTGGGATATTAGAAGTTGGGTTTTGAGGAGTCCATTGGTAGACTAAGTCTTTATGAGTTCCATGTTTGTAAGCATATGCTTTTGTACCGTTAATTATTTCGCCACCTTGAGCAGAATACCATTGCATATAAAAATCAAATCCTTTATAATCAAAAGACATATTTAACCCTATTTCAAATTCAGGAGTACCACTACCTGCATATTGTCTATCAGCGTTAGATATTGTATTATCATTATTATAATCAATATATCTTAAATCTCCTAATCTAGCAGTAGGTTGAATTGTTTGATATTCAATAAGTTCTTCTTCAGTTCTTATAATACCATCAGTTTTAATTACAAAAAATGCACCAGCTTCATAACCTTCAGCTAATACAGAAACTAAGTCTTCATTAGGTACGCCTAAAACAACTTGACTTCCTGGTAAAAAAGCAATTTTATTAGAACCACTCATTTTTGACACTACATTTGTGTTTTGAGAAAATGTTCCACCTAGGTTCCAATTAAATCCAGATTCAACACCTCTATGAGAATAGTTTAAGGCAAATTCATACCCTGTATTCTCCATGTCACCAACGTTTAATACCACTGTTTCATTAGTACCTCCAGAAGCACCCGTTGTAGGAGGAAGTAATAATGGCATTAACATGTCTTTTTTGTTCGTTTGGTAAAAATCTCCAGTAAGTTTAAAACTGTTTCTTAAGAACGATAAATCAAAACCAAGATTTAGTTGTTCAGAAGTTTCCCATTTTACATTCTTATTCGCAAATGCTTCTTGTGTTGCTCCTAACGCTAAATTGTCATCTCCTTCTGTTCCGAAAACATAATCATTTGCTAATTTAATAGTAGCTGCGTTGCTATAATCTAAAAAGCTTTGATTACCAGTTGTACCTAAACCTGCTCTAAATTTTAAAGAAGATACAATATCTTTAACTGGTTCAAACCAATTTTCATCTGAAACATTCCAACCAGCAGTTACTGAAGGGAATGTACCCCATCTGTTTGCTTTAGAAAATCTTGAAGATCCATCACGACGAATACTGGCAGAAAATAAATATTTACCTTTGTAATTATATTGAAGACGACCTATCATACCAATAAGTGAGTTAGTTCTGTCTTGTCCCCATCCTGTTCCAGAAGTAGCTGAAGGGTCTAAAGTAGCACCATTTAATACAGTTACATCATTGCTAATTAAGTCAAATTTTTGAGCTGCAAATGTTGAATAAGTATATTTTTCAGAAGAATATGCGACAACTGCTTTAACATTATGATCTCCAAAAGATTGGCTATAATCAATAACGTTTTCTAAAGTTTGACTTGTAGCTCTAATACTTTGGTTGTATACTCCAGATCTAGTTTGTTGTGGAATTACATTACCATCTTCGTCATATGCTGTAAATAATGGGTTAATTCGTACACGTGTATCATTATTATAAGATACACCAGCTCTTGTCGTAAAATTAAAATGATCAGATATCTTATAAACGGCATTAATACTACCATCTAGTCTTTCTCCATTACGCTTATCAGTTTGTTTAAATAATGCAGCAGTATTACTTAGGTTTTGTGTTTCTACACTATTTCCTGGTCCTGCATTATCAATAATATCTGCATTTGGATCGATATCAGACTGATATGGTTGGTATTTTAATGCTGTAGTAATTATATTCCAAGGAGCATAACTTTGCTCTTCGATACGAAATCCAAGTCCTGTTGAAATTTTCCAATTACCTTTTTCAAATTGTGTGTTGGCTCTAATATTAGCTCTATCGTAACCAGAATTAATAATAGTACCATCTTGACTAAAGAAACTTCCAACTACATTATAAGTTAACCCTTTTGAACCACCAGATATGCTTAGTCCATAGTTTTGAACAGGAGCATAATCATTTTCGATTTTTGGCTGAAGATAAGTCTCATTAGTTAATGAATATCTATCATATTCAATAGGTGTCCATGTATTACCATAAGTAGTTCCATTTGGTTGCGATGCAGCCGCTAAGAATCTTATATAAAGAGATTCTTCTACATTAACGGTTGGTACACCAGAGGTAATACTTTGCAAACCATAATATTGATTTGCTGATATTTTCATTTGTCCAACTTTACCTTTTTTGGTAGTAATTAAAATAACCCCACCAGAACCACGAGTACCGTAAATTGAAGCAGAAGCGGCATCTTTTAAAACATCAATTGTTTCAATTTCGCTCATACTTAATTTTGGGTCACTTGCAAAAGGGATACCATCTACAACATATAACGGGCTACTGTTTCCTGTTACAGAACTTAAACCACGAATTAAAATGTTTGAATCTGCTCCAGGAGCACCCGAACTTGCAGTTACGTTTACACCTGCAATTAATCCTTGTAATGCAGCACCTAAATCTGCAGTACCAATTTTACTAATGGCTTCATTAGAAACTTGAACAACAGCACCTGTTACTTCTTTCTTCTTTTGAGTACCATACCCAATTACTATAATTTCATCTAAGTTAGTTGTGTCTTCAACTAAACTTACATTTATTGTTGAAGATTTTCCAACAACAATTTCTTTTGATAAAAAACCAATGTATTTAAAAACTAAAACACCTCCAGTTTTCACCTTAATAGTATAGTTTCCATCAAAATCTGTCTGAGTTCCTGTTGAGGTACCCTTTACTATAATAGTGGCGCCAATCATTGGCTCACCATCTGCGCTTACCACTCCTTTTACAGATTTGGTCTGAGCTTGAATTGCACTAAAACTCAAAAAGCAAGTAACTGCTAAGAAACAAGTTCTGAGTTTTAATTTAACAAGTAAATCGAATTTCATAATTATTGTATAAATTTAAATTAGTGTTACAAATGTTAAAATTAGTTAACAGATTACTAATAACATATGTTTAAATTGGTAACACAAATGATTTAAACATCGTCAATGCTTAATCTTAGGGGAAATTAAACTATTTATTTAGTAAATAAATAAATCATAAATAAATTTTTGAATTATAATTTTCATGTTTAGGTTAAGGTTATTTAATGAAATAAGTTTTTAATAGATAAAAGTGTATTAATCGTGTTGCGTGATGCTTATTTGTAAAAAGGAACATATGTTTTATATTAAGAATCATATGTCTTTAATTAGTTGAATCTAATGGATGACCTTTGAAAAGAAATTTTTAACCATTTAATTCTTTTTTAAAAAGTATGAATTTTTTCAGAATTATAATTTTAATAATATTTTTTGTTTTTAGTTCTTGTAATATATCAAAAGATGTGAAAAAAAACAAACCAAATATTGTATTTATTTTTACTGATGATCAAACTTATACATCAATTCATGCCTTAGGGAATGATGAAATTATTACTCCTAATTTAGATAAGTTAGTAAATGAAGGAACAACTTTTACGAATGCTTATAATATGGGGTCTTGGAGTGGTGCAGTTTGTGCAGCTTCTAGAGCGATGTTAATTTCTGGTAGGTCTGTTTGGAAAGCAAATGAGTTTAGACAGAATTGGGTAAAGAAAGATACAGTAGCATATCAAAAAAGTTGGCCAAAATTAATGGCTTCTCAAGGATATGAAACTTATATGACTGGAAAATGGCATGTAGATGCGCCAGCATACAAAGTGTTTGAAAATACAACCAATATTAGACCTGGAATGCCAAAAGACGCTTGGGGTCATTTTAAGATGGTTGCTAAGTTTGATTCATTGTCTAAAACTAAAAACCCTAATTCAGAAGTAATTATGCCTAATGGTTATAATCGACCTAAAGATAAGGATGATACTTCTTGGTCTCCTTCTGATGTATCTAAAGGTGGTTTTTGGCAAGGAGGTAAACATTGGAGCGAAGTATTAAAAGACGATGCTATTTCATTTATTAATACAGCAAAAACGAAAGAGAAACCTTTTTTTATGTATTTGGCATTTAATGCGCCACATGATCCTAGACAAGCTCCAAAAGAATATGTAGATATGTATCCTTTAGAAAATATATCTACACCAAAAAGTTATTTACCAGAATATCCTTTTAGACATGATATTGCCAATGGTGATGATTTGAGGGATGAAGCTTTAGCGCCTTTTCCTAGAACAGAATATGCAATCAAAGTTCATAAACAAGAATATTATGCAAGTATAACACATGTAGATGCTCAAATAGGAATGATTCTAGATGCTTTAAATAAATCTGGGAAGATGGATAACACTTATATTATTTTTACAGCAGATCACGGTTTAGCAATGGGGAGACATGGTTTGTTAGGAAAACAAAACTTATTTGATCATAGTATTCGCCCACCAATGATGATTGTTGGACCAGAAATTCCGAAAGGAAAAAAAGTTACTGAAGATGTGTATTTACAAGATGTAATGGCGACTTCTTTGGATATAGCAGGAGTTGAGAAACCATCATATATAGATTTTAATAGTTTTTTAGATTTAGCGAAGAAAAAAACTAAAGAGGGAAATTATAAAGAGATATATGGAGCATATTTAGATGTTCAAAGAATGATAAGAAAAGATGGGTATAAATTACTTGTTTATCCAAAGATAAAAAAGATACTATTATTCGATTTAAAGAATGATCCTGAAGAAATGAATGATATTTCTGGAAATCCAGAAAATAAAGAAAAAGTAAAATCTTTATTTATAGACTTACTTCAACTACAAAAAGAAATGGATGATCCATTAAATATTACCGAAATTTATCAAACACTATAATAATAAACCCCATTAAATAAATTATGGAAATAAAAAAAAGAATATTACTTGTATTAGTTTTAATTTCAACTCAGTTTGTTTTTTCTCAACAAAATGATTGGGAAAACCCAAGTGTAAATCAAATTAATAAATTGCCTGCAAGAGCTACTTTTTACTCTTTTGAAAATACTGAACAAGCAGTTTTAGGAGATAGAGAAAATACAAAGTATTACAAAACTTTAAACGGAGATTGGCAATTTAAGTTTGTTGCAAAACCTGCTGATGCTTCAAATGATTTTCAAAAAGAAGATTTCAATAGTGCTAATTGGGATAAAATAGATGTGCCTTCTAACTGGGAAATGAGAGGTTATGGTAAGGCAATTTATACAAACTCAACATATCCGTTTTTTAACGATTTTCCATACATCAATCATAACGATAATCCTGTAGGTCATTATATTAAGGCTTTTAAAGTTGATGACTCTTGGACAGGTAGAGATGTAATTTTACATTTTGGTGGTGTTTCTTCTGCTTATTATGTTTGGGTAAATGGCGAGTTTGTTGGTTATAGTGAAGATACAAGATTACCATCAGAATTTGATATCACAAAACTTTTAAAAGAAGGCGATAATAAAATAGCTGTAAAAGTATACAGATGGTCTGACGGGAGTTATATGGAAGCGCAAGATCATTGGAGGTTAAGTGGAATTGAGCGTGAAGTATATTTACAATCGGTTCCTAAAGTTAGAATTGCAGATTTTAATGTAAGAACAGATTTAGATGAAAATTATACAGATGGTTTATTACAGATTAGACCAGAAATAGAAATTAATCTTCCTAAGAAATATATTGCTAACGTTGGTGAATTTGGAAACACAAATTTAAAAACTGTTGTAGATGATTGGTCATTAATCACTACACTTTTTGATGCTGAAGGAAATGAAGTTGGAGAAAACACAAAAACAAAATTCAGTAAAATTGTAGGGGAGTTTTATCCTCAAAGAGATAATGTTGCTTTTGCTTTAATTGAAACGAAAGTTAAAAACCCTAAAAAATGGTCTGCAGATGTGCCTTATTTATATACTTTAACTTTAGAAGTTAAAAATGATAAAGGAGAGTCTATACAACATACAAGTACAAAGGTTGGTTTTAGAGAGGTTAAGATTGATGATAGAGGAAGGTTCTTGGTAAATGGGAATCCTGTTAAAATGATTGGTGTAAATCGCCATGATCATCATCAAACAAACGGAAAAACCTTATCTAGAGCAGATATGGAGGAAGATGTTAGGTTGATGAAACAATTTAATTTTAATGCTGTAAGAACATCTCATTATCCAAACGATCCTTATTTTTATGATTTATGCGATAAATATGGTTTGTATGTTATGGATGAAGCAAACCTAGAAACACATGGTGTTAGAGGTCATCTTTCTAACGTGCCAACATGGGGAAGTGCTTATTTAGAACGTGCAATTAGAATGGTTGAACGTGATAAAAATCATCCTAGTATTGTAATTTGGAGTTTAGGAAATGAATCTGGAAAAGGTCCAAATCATGCAGCAATGGCAGGTTGGATTAAAGAATTTGACCCAACAAGATATGTTCATTATGAAGGAGCACAAGGAGTTCCAACAGATAAAAGGTATAAGAAAAAATCATTCACACAAGATTCAGGTAATCCAACAGATCCAAATTGGGTAGATATGTTAAGTAGAATGTATAACAGTCCAAATGATTTACAAGCTTTAATAAATGATACCAGTTTTGATAATCGTCCAGTAGTTTTATGTGAATATGCGCATTCAATGGGTAATTCAACAGGTAATATGAAAGAATATTGGGATGTTATTCATAAAAATGACAGAGCTCTAGGAGGTTATATTTGGGATTGGATTGATCAAGGAATCTTGAGAAAAGACAAAGATGGTAAAGAATATTTGGCTTATGGAGGAGATTTTGGAGATACACCAAATGACGGAACTTTTTGTTTAAACGGAATAATTGCTTCAGATAGAACTGCTAAACCTGCAACTTTCGAATGTAAAAAAGTAAATCAACCAGTTGTTATTTCTGCAATTAATGTTGATTCTGGAGAATTTGAAATTCTAAACAGACATCACGCTTCAGATTTATCAAAATACAATTTAACTTGGGAAATTCTTTTAAACGGTAAAGTGGTTCAGAATGGAAATATTAATTCTTTAGACACAAAACCATATCAAACAGAAAACTTTAAGGTTAATTATAAGAAGCTTAAAAACGGTTCTGGCTCAGAATACTTTATAAACATTAAAGGTGTCTTAAAGCAAAATGAGCTTTGGGAAAACAAAGATTATGTCGTTTTCGAAGAACAGTTTAGTTTAAAAAACAACTTAGATGCTGTTAAACTTATTTCTAGTAATAGAAAATTGAATTTAAAGGAAAATGACACTGAAATTGTAGTTTCAAACAGTAAAGTTCATTTAAAAGTTGATAAAAAGACAGGTTATATTTCTTCATATAAATCAAATGGAGTAAATGTTTTGTCATCACCTTTAAAATTGAATTTCTGGAGAGCAGAAACTGAAAATGATGAAGCTTATAGAAAAGCAATGAGGTTGACAAAAGAATTAGATTGGATGCATGCAGAAGACAGATTTAAAGCTGAAAAGGTTTCTGTTGAATTTAACGAAAAAGGGAAAATTGTAATTTCAACAAAAGGAAACTTAGAGAATCCAAAAGCTTCAGTAAATCTTACCTATACAATCTTAGGAAGTGGAGAAGTGAAGGTAGATTACTCAATAAATATTGACAAAAGCGCACCAAATGTTCCTAGAATAGGAATGCAGTTTGACGTTGTTAACTCTTATAATAAATTATCTTATTATGGTAGAGGACCTCAACCAAACTATTCAGACAGAAACTCAGGAGCACATGTTGGTTTATTTTCTGGTAACGCAAAAACAATGAGTTATATGTATGCATATCCTGAAGAATTCGGGAATCATACAGAAACAAGATGGTTTCAACTTAAAAATAACAGATCTAAAGGTGTTTTGGTTAAAGGAGCACAAGATTTAAGTTTTAGTGTTTTACCATATAGTATTTATAATCTTCAAGAAGCAAATCATTTAAATGAGTTAAAAGAGCGTACTATTTTAAGTGTTCAAGTAGATTTAATTCAACAAGGTGTTGGTGGTGATGATACTTGGTCTCCAAGTGCGCATCCTCATGATGAGTATTTAATAAAACCAGGTAGTTATAAGTATTCTTTCTACTTAGTTCCATTTGCATCTACTCCAAAACCAGAAAAAATTAAGTTTTAAAATTAAAAATAATGAATAAATTATTTAGTTTATTGTTAATAGGTTTCTTATTTAGCTGTAATTCAGCTAAATTAGAAACAAAAGTTACTTCACCTAATTCAGATAACAAAGTTGAATTTTCTTTAAGTAAAGATGGCCAGTTATTTTATGCTGTTTCAAATAAAGATTTACAATTTGTACAACCTTCAGCATTAGGATTTGAATTAAAAAAGCAATCTTTAAAAAATAACTTTGAAATTCTTTCATCAGAATCGACTTCAGTTAGTTCTGAATGGAAAACAATTTGGGGTCAAAGAGAAGTTGTAAAAGATAATTACAACCAATTAACGCTTCATTTAAAGCAAAAAGAATCTGGTGTTTTAATAGATGTTATTGCTAAATCTTTTGATGATGGTGTAGCATTTAGATATGTTTTTCCGAAGCAAGAAAAATTAACAGACTTTGTTATAATTGATGAGTTAACAGAATTCAACTTTAAAGATGATTACAAAGCTTGGTGGAATTTTGCTGATTATGATAATTACGAAAAAGTATATTATAATTCGCCACTTAGTCAAGTTGGAGATTCAATAAAATTTGAAAGAAGACCAGACAAAGAAGAAAGAGCAAATATGGCAAATACGCCAACTACAATTGAGGTTAACGATCATTTAGTTATAAGTATTCACGAAGCAGATTTAACAGATTATGCTGGTATGAATTTGTTAAATACTTTAGATGGATATAAGTTTAAAGCAAACTTAACGCCTTGGTTAAATGGAGATTTAGTGAGAGCTTCAACTCCTTTTCAATCTCCTTGGAGAACGATTCAAATTGGTGAAAATGCTGGAGAATTAGTAGAATCAGATATTTTAATGAATCTAAATCCTCCTTGTGCTTATGAAGATACAAGTTTTATAGAAACGTATAAATACATTGGTATTTGGTGGGAATTACATATTGGTAAATCTGCTTGGGCAGAAAAAACTCAATTTGGTAGACCAATTACGAGACCTCATGGAGCAAATACAGAAAATGCAAAGTATCACATAGATTTTGCTGCAAAGCACGGTATTCCTGATGTTTTAATTGAAGGATGGGATAAAGGATGGGATGACATGGAAGGTTCTTGGACTGGATATGGGATTTTTGATTGGAAAACATCAACAGATGATTTTAATATTCAAGAAGTGTCTGATTATGGAAAGAAAAAAGGAGTTAGAATGATGATGTATCATGAAACAATTTCAGATATAGATCATTATGAACCAGCAATGGATTCTTTATATCAAATGTGTAAAGATTTAGGTATTAAAACGGTAAAAGTTGGTTATACAGGTGATGTAAATTACGACACAAAAAAGAAAACATATAGACAACATCATCATGGGCAATATATGGTACGTCATTATAAAAAAATGGCACAAAAAGCTGCTGAATATGGCTTATTAATTGTAAATCACGAACCAATTAAATTTACAGGAGAACAAAGAACTTATCCAAATTTAATGGCTAGAGAAGGTGCTAGAGGTCAAGAATACAATGCTTGGAGTAAAGGTAATTCTCCAGAACATGGTGTTGTGTTGCCTTTTACAAGATTATTAGGAGGTCCAGTGGATTATACTCCTGGTATTTTTAAAATGATTTTACCTGCTAAAAGTTGGAGTGATGACAAATTTAGAGTTCGTTCTACACTTTGTAAGCAATTGGCATACTTTTTAACAATGTACAGCCCTATACAAATGGCAGCAGATTTGCCTGAAAATTACGAAGGAAATGCCGCTTTTCAATTTATAAAAGATGTACCAACAAACTGGTCTGAAAGCAAAGTTTTAAATAGTAAAATTGGAGATTATTACACAGTTGCTCGTAAAGAAAGAGGAACAGATAACTGGTATTTAGGATCTATTTCTGATGAAAATGCAAGAGATTTTAATGTAGATTTATCCTTTTTAAAAGACGGGAAAACGTATGAAGCTACCATTTATGCTGATGCAAAAGAGACAGATTGGGAAACAAACCCTGAAGCATTTGAAATTACAAAGAAAGAAGTAACTTCTAAAGATTCTTTAAAAATTATCTTAGCAAAAGGAGGTGGTCAAGCTATTGAATTTAAAGTAAAAAGGTAACTTTAAACCGTATAAATTATTTCTAGACCTTTCAGTTTTATATTGAAAGGTCTTTTTTTGATGTAAAAAGTACAAGATAATCAACCATATGTTTTAGTATGTTTGGTCTTATGTTAATATCTTGACACTGTTAACTAACCAGAAATTAAGTGTGTATGGAAAATATAAATAAAGACAGATTATTTTTAGCTAGTTGTTTGGCTTTAATAACAACAGCAATGACTTTTGCAATAAGAGCAAGATTAGAATCTGTCTTTGGTGAAGAAGGAGTTGGTTTATCTTTAGAACAAATTGGGTATGCATTTGCACCGGCATTTTTCGGTTTTACAATTGCAATGATAATTGGTGGGCCATTAGTAGATTTTTTAGGAATTAAAAAAATTACTTGGATAGCTTTTGTTACTCATGCAATAGGAATTGTATTAACAATTTTAGCAGATTCTATGACTTCTTTATTTATAGCGACATTATTTGTAGGTATTGGAAACGGATTTGTAGAAGCAGCTTTAAATCCTTTAGTAACCTCTATGTATTCTAAAGAAAAAACAAAAATGCTGAATCGTTTTCATGTTTGGTTCCCTGGAGGAATTGTAATAGGTTCAATTATTGGTTGGTTTGTTATGGATGTCTTATATCTTCCTTGGCAAGCAATGGTTGCTACATTATTTATTCCCGTATTAATTTATGGAGGATTGTTTTTCGGGCAGAAGTTTCCAGTTACAGAAAGAGTAAAATTAGGAATTAGTAATAAAAAAATGTTTTCTAGTATTGGTAAACCGTTATTTCTTTTTATGGTTTTTTGCATGTTTTTAACTGCAGCTTCAGAATTAGGAACTACTCAGAGAATAGAATCACTTTTAAAAGAAACAGTAGCAGTTCCTTTATTGGTTTTGGCTTTTATTAATGGAATAATGGCTTTAGGAAGATTATTTGCAGGAGGTGCAATTCATAAATTAAAACCAGCAGGAATGTTACTTTTTTCTGCAATTTTTACTTTTACTGGCTTGTGGTTACTAACAATAACTTCTGGAGGAATGGTTTTTGTTGCAGCAACAATTTTTGCGATAGGAGTCACTTTTTTCTGGCCAACAATGTTAGGTTTTGTTGCAGAATATTTACCAGAAACAGGTGCTTTAGGGTTGTCTATTATGGGTGGAGCAGGTATGTTTTCTGTATCTTTAGTTTTACCTATAATGGGAAGTTTAATGGATAGTGAAGGTGTTAATGAAGCTTTAAGAACAATGTCTATTTTACCAGCAATACTTATTCTCGCTTTTATAGGTTTAAATATATATATGAATAAGAAATCAAAAACAGAATAACTTATGGGAAGAAGATTGAAAATGGGAATGATTGGTGGTGGAATTGGTTCATTTATTGGAGATGTGCATAGAAAAGCTGCTGCTATAGATGGAATGATCGATTTAGTTTGTGGTGCTTTTAGTAGCGATGCAGAAAAATCAATAAAATCGGGAAAAGAATTATTTCTTTCTGATAATAGATCTTATAGTAGTTTTGAAGAGATGATTTTTGCTGAAAAATTACTTCCAGAAGCAGAAAGAATGGATTTTGTGTCTATAGTTACTCCTAATCATATGCATTTTGAGCCTGCAAAATTAGCTTTAGAAAATGGTTTTAATGTGGTTTGCGATAAACCAATGACATTAACTATAGAAGAAGCTGTTGAACTTGAAATGATAGTGGAACGATCTGGTAAATTATTTGCTTTAACCCATAATTACACAGGGTATTCAATGGTAAAGCAAGCGAAATCTATGGTTTTCAATGGAGATTTAGGAAATATTAGAAAAATTCAAGTACAATATTTACAAGGATGGTTATCTACTTCTGTAGAAAAAACAGGGCATAAACAAGCGTCATGGAGAATAGATCCTAAACGTTCTGGAATTGGTGGTGCATTAGGAGATATTGGTACGCACGCAGAAAATTTAGTCGAATATATTACAGGTTTAAAAATTGATGAAATTGCAGCGGATTTAGGCGTTTTTGGTGATGATAGAGTTTTAGATGATGATGGAAATCTTTTATTAAGAATGGAAAATGGTGCAAAAGGAACAATGTCTATATCTCAAATTGCTTTAGGCGAAGAAAATAATTTAGCCATAAAAATTTATGGTGATAAAGGAAGTTTAGAATGGCAGCAAGAAAATCCAAATCAATTAATCTCACGTTGGTTAGAGCAGCCTTTAAAGGTATTTACGCCAAATGGTAATGATTTATATCCTGAAGCATTAAATGTATCTAGAATCCCTGCTGGTCATCCAGAAGGATATTTAGAAGCATTTGCAACTATTTACAAAAATTTTGCTACACATTTAATGGCTGTTTTAGAAGGTAAAAATATTGAAAAACCAGATTATCCGACTGTTAAAGACGGAGTTAGAGGAATGCAGTTTATATATGCTGCTGTAGAAAGTGATAAGAACAATTCAACTTGGACAAAATTTAAATAGTTATGAAAAAAATAAAAGGACCAGCTGTTTTTTTAGCACAATTTGCTGGAGATGAAGCACCATTTAACACCTTAGATTCATTATGTAAATGGTTTGCAAGTTTAGGTTATAAAGGAGTACAACTTCCCGCTTGGGATAAAAGAATTATAGATATTGATAAAGCTGCAGAAAGTAAAACGTATTGTGATGAAATTAAAGGAATAGTAAATTCTTACGGATTAGAAGTTACAGAAATCGCCTCTCATTTACAAGGTCAATTAGTAGCTGTAAATCCTGCATACGATAAAATGTTTGATGGTTTTGCACCAGATAACTGTAAAAACAATCCAAAGAAAAGAACGGAATGGGCAGTTCAGCAATTAAAAAATTGCGCAATTGCAAGTAAAAACTTTGGCTTAACAGTTCATGGTACATTTTCTGGTTCATTAATGTGGCACACAATGTATCCTTGGCCACAATCACCAAAAGGTTTGGTCGAAATGGGGTTTAAAGAATTAGCAAAACGTTGGTTGCCAATTTTGAATACTTTTGATGAAAACGGAGTGGATGTTTGTTACGAAATTCATCCAGGAGAAGATTTACACGATGGTGTAACTTTTGAACGTTTTTTAAAAGCGACAGGAAATCATAAAAGAGTAAATATTTTATACGACCCAAGTCATTTTGTATTACAACAACTAGATTATTTAAAATACATAGATTATTACCATGAACATATAAAAATGTTTCATGTAAAAGATGCTGAATTCAATTCATCAGGTAAAACTGGCGTTTATGGAGGTTATCAAGATTGGCAAGACAGGGCAGGTAGGTTTAGATCTTTAGGCGATGGACAAGTAGATTTTAAAAGTATTTTTTCTAAACTAACTAAATACGATTGTGATGTTTGGGCTGTTATGGAGTGGGAATGTTGTATAAAATCTCCAGAACAAGGCGCAAAAGAAGGTGCTCCATTTATTCAAAAACATATAATTGATGTTACTCAAAAGAGTTTTGATGACTTTGCAGGAGGAACTATTGATGAAAATCAGTTGAAAAATATTTTAGGATTATAGATAATTCTATATACTAACATTTTTGACTGCAGAAAATAAAAATCCTTATTATTTATGGTAAGGTTTTTTTGCTTCACTTATTGAGTTGATTGCGATTATATGTTAATATAATTGGGTGTTCTTATCGCTTTTAAAGTATTAAAAATATTTTATTATTGACCAATAATTCTATATTGAGCAGGGGTTCTTTTTGTAAACAATTTAAACTGTCTATGAAAAAATGAAAGATTTGGGTAACCTGTTTCAAAAGCAATTTGCTCAACAGATATATCTGCTTCTTTTAATAATTCGCAAGCTTTACTAACTCTATATTCATTTAAATAAGATGTAAATGTTTTATTAAATGTTTTCTTAAAAAATTTTGAAAATGAAACAGGTGTCATAAACACTAACTCTCCTAATTGAGAAGAATCAATCTTATTTTGATAATTTTTTTCTACAAAATCTATTATTTTATGAACTCTATCCGAAACTAATGAATTCACATTAAAACTTGTTCCTAAACTTAGTACTTCATTTTCTGCTAACGATAATTCATGTAGTAATTTTATAAATTCGATTAATCTTAAAGTTGGTGACATTTCTTTCATTAGAACCATTTTTTTACCAATATCAAGAGCAGTTAATTCATTAAAAATTAATCCAAAATTACTTTTTTGAAGCATCTTTTTTACTGATAAAAACTCATTCTTTTCCATCCAACCAACTCCTAATAAATCTTTTTTAAATTGAATTACGACTGATTTTGCAAGTCTTTTGGTGGTTTTGTTTGTTTTCCAACAATGAGGTAAGTTAGGTCCTACTAATACTAATTCTCCAGGTTTATACGCTTGTATAGAATTACCAACACTTCTAATACCAATACTTTCCGCTATAAATGTTAATTCCCATTCAGGATGATAATGCCAAGGAGTTTCAAACTCTTTTCTTTCATAGACCTGGTAGTTAAAGGATTGATTTAAAGACGAGTCTATAAGTTCTAATATTGCTTTCATTATATATAAAAATACACAATAATAAGAATATAATATCAGTTTTATGGAAAAATAGTACATGTTTTTGCAAAAAAGGTATTTAACACCAACTGGTTTTCTGAACTAATTTTATACCATCAAAAATGATGAACTAATTTAAAATTAAAAGATGAAGTTTGATGTTTTAGTTTCAGGAATGATAGTAGTTGATATACTTGCAGAAATTCCGAAAAAAATAAATAAAGGTGCAAAACAAGAAGTATCCAAAATAATGGTTCAAGGAGGTGCTCCTGCAGGAAATGGTGCTTGTTTTATTGCTAAATGGGGTTTAAAAACAAAATTTGTTGGTTATAAAGACAATAATACACTTAGCATAATTGCTGATGAAGAACTAAAAAAATGTGATGTAGATACTTCTCTTTTATTACAAAAAGATGGTTTTCAACCTGCAATTGCAATTGTAGAAATCGATGCTGAAAACGGAGACCGAACAGTCTTTTATTCAACGAACAATTATAGTCCTTTAGAAAAAGTAGATATTAAAGAAGATTGGATAAAAAACAGCAAACTATTATTTGTTGATGGATATGATATTCATGGCAATTTAGAATTACTAAAATTAGCAAAAAAACACAACATTCCTTCTGTTTTAGATATTGAAGCTGGTGACGTAAATCTTTTAAAGGAAATGATTTCATTAGGAAATCACATAATTATGCCATTAGAAGGAGCACAATTATTAAGTGGTTTACAAAATGCTGAAGCTTGTTTAAAAAGTTTACAACTTTTAACTAACGGACAACTAATTATTACTGATGGCGCAAATGGAAGTTGGGCTCTTAAAAATGATGAAATTGTTTATCAACCAGCATTTTTAACCAAAGTAGTAGATACAACAGGTTGTGGTGATGCTTATCATGCAGCTTATGCAATTGCTTTTTTAGAAGGTAAAAACTTGGAAGATAGTATGGAATTTGCTTCAGCTTACGCATCAATTATTGCAACTCATTTTGGAGGAAGAAGTTACTTTCCATCAAAAAAAGAAATAGAAAAATTAATTAAAAAACATATGGTATTATGATATCGAACATATTAGAAAAACAAACGCTTGATTCATTAAACCCAAACATCGATATTTTATTTAGAAAAGGAATTGTATCTGATGACATGGAAAAACTAATTGAAAATTCTCCTGAAAAAGAAGATGTAAAAATTGGTTTAATTGGTATTGGGTTTGAATTACATTTTGATTGGGAAAAAGCGAAAGAATCATACAAAGAAGCTATTGATCAAACTAAAAGTGTTATTGGTTCTAACAATCAATTATTAACAGAAAATGAGCCTGTACAAACTAAACAAGATCTTCTAAAAGTGCTCAACAAATATCATTCAGAAGGAATGAGTGGTTTAATCATTTATCAAGCTTCTTACATTGCTGGAGATTTAGCTTTAGCTTTAGGAAACTGGTTATTAGAGCAGAAAACACCTTTATTAAGTTGGTCTCATGATGAGGTTACAGGTGGTAGGTTGACTGCGAATAGATTATGTGGACAGAATTTTTTATTAAATATATTAAACTCTCTAGAAGTTAAATATTCTTGGGTTTTAGACAGACCTAAATCAAAACAATTAGATACAGTTCTAGATAAATTTGTGAGAGTTGTAAGCGCAAAAAAAAGAATGCATCATGCTTCAATTTTAATGATTGGTGGTATGAGAGTTCCAGGTTTTTACGATTGTGAGTTAAATGAAATGTCTATCGCTAAACATTTTGGTTTATCTGTAGACAGAGTAGATATTGAAACAGTTTGGAAACACGGAGATAAGTTTAAGAAAGAAGATATTGATTTTATTGTCCAAAAATTAATCAATTCTGATCAATGCAAGTTTCAAGGAGTAAATGATAGAGAACTCTATCTTTCGGTACGTTTTAGTTTAGCAATTGCAGATTATACGCGTAAAGGAGAATATATTGGTGTAGCTCTAAAAAATTGGCCAGAATTGTTTGACAATTATCAAATTGCAGGTGATGGAGCAGGAGCATTAGTTCAAGATTTAGGTATTCCTGTAGCTGATGAGTCTGATATGGGAGCTTTAATAACGATGGTTACCATGAATGAAATTAGCAACGGAAATTCATTACCTACACTTACAGACTTATCAATTCTAGATGCCAAAGAAAACAAATTAGGAATGTGGCATTGTGGAGGATCTTCTACAAAATTAATGAGAAAAGGAACCGGTTTTGAAGTTAGAAATCATAGTATTTTAGATAATTATGATGAAGAACAATCTTATGGAATGTTGTTAGAATTTTTATTAGAAAAAGGAGAAATCACAATCGCTAAGTATCAATATCCGCACGCATCAAGTATGCTATCTTTTGAAGGGGAAATTATAGATTCTCCTCTAAGGTTTAGAGGTGCTTATGGAGAAGTAATTCCAAATAACGTTGAAGCATCTTCTGTAGTTGGTACAATTTTGAGTAATGGTTTAGATCACCATTGGATTATTGGAAGAGGACATATACAAGAAGATTTAAAAGAATTTAATCATTGGTCAAACATAGAAAATCTTGAATTTGTAAAACCAGGAACAACAGGAAGAAGCATTCAAAAAAACTTAAACTACTAAGAAATATAAAAATGGAAAAACAAAATTTAATACAACTTGTAAAAGATTATAGAGCAGCTCAAAAATGTTTAATAGGTTTTAATGTAAACGACATTTACGACACTCAAGCAGTTGCAATGGCTGCAGAAGAAGCTAATTGCCCAGTAATGGTAATGACATATCCTCCTGTTGTTGAACTTAACACTAGTTATTTATGTAAAAAAATGGTGGAAGGAATTCAGCCATTTACAAAACAACCAATCTATCTTCACTTAGATCATAGTGTTTCTGTAGATATGTGTAAAAGGGCAATAGATGATGGTTATGATTCTGTAATGATAGATGGTTCTCAAAAAAGTTTGAAAGAGAATATTGCAATGACAAAAGAAGTTGTAAGGTATGCAGAATCTGCAGGAGTTTTAGTGGAAGCTGAAATTGGAAAAATTATGGGAAGAGATGTTATTATTAAATCTGATGATGATTTTTTAGCAAGTGTAGCAGATGTTAAAGCTATTATGGAAGAAGCAAACCCTCATATTATGGCAGTTGGTATTGGTACAGCTCATGGCTTTACACCAACAACTCCAAAAATTCATTTTGATAGATTATCAGAGATAGCAGCTGCCATTGAAGCACCATTAGTTTTACATGGAGGTACAGGAATTGCAGATGAAGATATTCAAAAAGCGATTAGAATGGGGGTTGCAAAATTAAATGTTGGAACTATTGTACATACTACTTATATGAAAGAGATGTACAAAGAAATGGGTAAAGATATAGATTCAGCTTATCCTCCATACTTAATGAAAAATGTAATTCCTAAAATTAAAGATGTAGTTTTAGATCGTTTAAATGCGGTTAATTTTAAGAATAGTGTTTTAGTATAAAATAAAGTACTTCTTAAAGATTTTAAAAGATAGTTATGATAAAATCATAACTATCTTTTTTTTACTCAGTAAAAAAGTAATTTATTTTAAAGAAATCAATTACGGATATACTTTTTTACTTTAGATGTTTATTTCTATAAGATGAAGGTGTATTGTCTCCAAATTTTTTAAACTGTCTATGAAAAAAAGGAACAGATTCGTAACCACAAGCAAAACAAATTTCTCTTACAGACCAATCTGTATCCATAAGCATTCTCTTTGCTAAATTAATTCTATACTCATTTAGAAAAGTAAAAAAAGGTCTTCCCATTATTTTGCTAAAAAAACGAGAAAAGGATTGTTCAGACATATTTACCAAATTTGCCATTTCTGATAGTTTTATTTTTTTCTGGTAATTATTTTCTACATAATTGTGAATTTTTCGAATTCTAGAACTAAATTCAGAAGGTAAATCATCTATAAAGTTCTTTTCCGAAAGTTGATAATATTCAAAACCAGAAAGAATAACTAATAAATTCTGAAGTTTTAAGTATAATTGAGTACCATCTAACTTTAATAATTCTTTTATCAACAAAAAAACTTCTCTAGTATCTTTCTTGCTAAAAATAATTCCTTTTGATGCTGATTTTAACATTTTAAAAACAAGTTCCATTTCAGGTACTCTTGCATAAATTCCCTTATTCCATTGAATAACTATAGATGAACATTCAGAGTCTGTTAAAACGCTATTTTTCCAACAATGAGGTACATTAGATCTAACTAAAACCAATTCTTCTTCATCAAAGGGACCAACATAATCTCCAATAAATTTTGTGCCTTTACTTTTTTCTATAAATGTAAGTTCGTGTTGAGGATGAAAATGCCAAGGTGCATCAAAACTACTTTCTGAATACCGAAAAGCAATAATAGACTTCTGATTATTTAATGGGACTTTTTCAAACTTAGGCTTCATTATTGTCTATTATGTTTATAAAAACTTAAGATTAATTAAATATAAAACAATATAGTGTACTTTATTGTAGGAATAAGATATTTTATGATTTATAATTTTTTTAATCTTTGAGCACTTTATAAAAACCAACAACAATACATATGAAAGCAAGTGAATTTTCTGACGCTTTTGAAGAAGCAAGACAAGAAAAAGGAATTGGTAAAATGAATGACCAAAATGATCCTGTAACAATGGTCTTACGTCATAAAGAAGTGAGGAAATGTGCTCATAATTGGAAAACTTTTCAATCTGGTGCAGAACCAGGAAGAATAGTTATTCCATCTGAAGTAAACATTAGAGACACAAGGCAAATTCCTTTTGAAGTAGATCCTCCAATGCATAAGACATTTAGAGATATTGTAGATCCTTGGTTTAAAAGACCATTAGAAGCTGATTATCAAAATGGATTAACAAAAATAATTGAAGGAGTTGTAGCAAAAGCGTTAAACAGTAACTCTATAGAAATTGTTAGTGAATTTTCATTACCGCTTCAATCTCGTGCTTTAACTTATTTGTTAAACACACCTTATTCAGATGCTGATCTTTGGATCTCTTGGGGAACACATGTTTTTAGAAGCGAAGATTCAGACTTAGATGCTGGTAAAGCAAATATATTATACGATTATATAGATAAGGAAATTGATAGAGCCATAGAAAACCCTAGTGAAGACTTATATTCTATGTTACTAGCTTCAGAAGTTAATGGAAAAAAATTAACAAAAGAGGAAGTAAAAGGTGTAATAATTCTAACTTTTTCAGGAGGAAGAGATACTGTAATTAACGCAGTAACTAATTCTATTTCTTATTTTGCTGAACATCCTAAATCATTAGAAATAATAAAGGAAAAGCCAGAAATGATTAACAATGCTGTTGAAGAATTGGTGCGTTATTTTTCTCCATTAACACAAATGGGAAGAGTTGTAACTGAAGATACACACGTTTGTGAACACGCTGTAAAAGCAGATACAAGAATTTCATTATGTTGGGCATCTGCAAATAGGGATGAAAAAGTTTTTGAAAACCCGAATGAAGTAGTTCTAGACAGAAAAATAAATCCTCATGTTGGTTTCGGATTCAGTCATCATAATTGTTTAGGAGCAACGCATGCGCGTCAAATACTAAGAATATTACTTTCAATTTTATCTAAAGAAGTAACGTCTATAGAAGTTTTAGAAGCAAAAGAAAATATTGAGAATTTAGACAATTTTGAAAGAAAAATAGGTTTTGATTCTTTAACAGTAAAATTTAATAAATAAAGAAATGGCAAAAATAACATTTATAACAAGTGATAACGAATCAGTAACTGTTGAAGGAACTTCTGGTTCTGTAATGGAATTAGCTGTAAATAATAACATTAAAGGAATTGATGGTGATTGTGGTGGCGTATGTTCTTGCGCAACATGTCATGTATATGTTGCACCCGATAGTGTTGCAAAAACAGGTGAAGCTAGTGAGTTAGAAAATGATATGTTAGAATTTGATGATTTAACAAATGAATACAGTCGCCTTTCTTGTCAATTACAAGTAAGTGAAGATTTAGACGGTGTTATTTTTAAAGTTGCTAAATAATTTTGATGTCAGAAACTGCAAATCAAACTTGTGTTATTATTGGTGCTAGTCATGGAGGTGTAAATTTAGCTTTCAATCTAAGAAAAGAAGGTTGGCAAGGAGAAGTTGTAATCTATGATACAGATCCTAACACACCTTATCACAGACCGCCTTTATCAAAATCTTATATAGTTGATGGCGATTTAAATAGCAATCTTTTAAAACCGTTAGAAAGTTATCAAAAAGATACTATTTCTTTAAAATTAGGTAAAACCGTAACTTCAATTAACAGAGATCAACAAACGATTTCTATTGAAGGTGAAGGTGATCAAAAATATAATAAGTTAGTAATTGCTACAGGCGCAAGACCTTTTATACCACCTATTAAAGGAATCCAAAATGCGACTAACTTATTTCCAATGAGAACTGCAAATGATGCAATCGAGATTAAAAACGCGATTGATACATCAGAAAAAAAACGAGTTGTTATTATTGGTGGTGGTTATATTGGGTTAGAAACAGCAGCTTCTCTTAAAAAAATTGGTGCAACTGTAACTGTTTTAGAAAGAGAAAGTAGAGTTTTAGCAAGAGTTACTGCTCCTATTATGTCAGCCTTTTTTATGGATTTACATAAAAAAAATGATGTAGAAATTTTAACTCAAAAGAATGTTGTTTCTATTAAAAATGATGGAAATTATAATGTTGTTAACTGCGATGATAATTCTTCTTTTGAAGCAGATGTAATTATTATTGGTGTAGGTATTCGTGTAAATACAGAATTGGCTGCATCTGCAGAATTAGATATTGAAAATGGAATAAAAGTAAATGAGTTTACACAAACCAATGATAAAAATATTTTATCAATAGGCGATTGTACATCTCATTACAATCCTCATTACAAATGTTTTAATCGTTTAGAATCTGTTCAAAATGCAGTAGATCAAAGTAAAGTTGCAGCAGCAACTATTTGTGGGAAAGAGGTTGTTTATGATACAATTCCTTGGTTTTGGTCAGATCAATATGATGTAAAATTACAAATGGTTGGTTTATCAAACGGTTATAACGAAGTTCTTGTTAGAAAGGAAGATATGGAAAACAAAAGTTTTTCTGTATGGTATTTTAAAGGTGAAGAATTATTAGCTGTAGATGCAATTAATAATGGAAAAGCGTATGTTCTTGGAACCCGTTTTATTAAAGGAAATCAAAAAATAGACAAAAAAAAATTAGTTGACATCTCAATTCCTATGAAACCAACAAGTTTTTTATAAAAAATTAAAAATTATGAGCATAAAATCTAAATCTGCAATTGCAAAAGGAGATGGTTCTTTTATTATAGATACAATAATTATTGAAGATCCAAAAAAAGATGAAGTCATCGTAAAAATAAAAGCAGCTGGTTTGTGTCATACAGATCACGATTCTTTAACTTGGGGAAAACCAATTGTTTTAGGACACGAAGGTGCAGGAATCATTGAAAAAATAGGTAAAGAAGTTACCGATTTTAAAGTTGGTGATAAAGTTATTTTAAATTGGGCAACTCCTTGTATGAAATGCTTTCAATGCCAAGAAGGAAATCAACATATTTGTGAAAATAATTCTCCTGTAACTGCTGGAGGAAATGGATATACTCCTGGGCACGCACATTTAGAAGGTTCTAAATGGAATAATAATCCTATAGAAAGAAGTTTTAATATTGGTACAATTGCAGAATATGCATTGGTAAAAGAATCTGCTTGTGTAAAACTCGAAAGTAATATGTCTATGCCTTCTGCAAGTATTATTAGTTGTGGAGTAATGACTGGTTATGGTTCTGTAGTAAATTCGGCACAATTAAAAGCGGGTACTTCTGCTGTCGTTTTAGGAACTGGTGGTGTTGGGTTAAATGCAATTCAAGGAGCAAAAATATCTGGTGCAGCAAAAATTATTGCTATTGATATAAATCCTGAGAGATTAGAAATGGCAAAACAATTTGGAGCAACACATACAATTTTGGCTGATAAAAATGATGTTGGTTTATTACTTGCTTCGGAAAAAGTGAAGGAAATGACTGATGGTAGAGGTGCAGATTATGCTTTTGAATGTACTGCAATTCCTGCTTTAGGAGCAGCTCCTTTGGCAATGATAAGAAATGCAGGAACAGCTGTTCAAGTAAGTGGTATTGAAGAAGAAATAACCATTGATATGAGTTTGTTTGAATGGGATAAAATTTATATCAATCCATTATATGGGAAATGTAGACCACAAATTGATTTCCCTAAATTGGTAAATCTGTATGAAAAAGGAGAACTATTATTAGATGAAATGATTACCAAAACATATCCAATAGAAAACTTACAACAAGCTTTTGATGATATGTTAACTGGTAAAAATGCAAAAGGCGTTATAATTTTTTAGAATGAAAAGTAGTTTTAGAACCATAGAACTTTCAGATAGTGAATTCGAAGCTCAAGGACTTCGTTTTTTAACTGTAAAAACAGCAAATTTAAAAGGAAGAGGAGACATCTGTTTGTATGTTCCGGAAGTTGATGAAGGCATTAATAATCTTCCAATTTATATTTTATTACACGGAGTTTATGGTAGCGCTTGGATTTGGGCAATGAAAGGTGGTGCTCATAAAACTGCAAAAAAAATGATGGAATCTAAAACCATTAAACCTGCAATTATTGCAATGCCTTCTGATGGTTTGTGGGGCGATGGTTCTGCATATTTTTCACATCATAAAAAGCAATTTGATAATTGGATTGTAGAAGATGTTATTACCGCAGTAAAAGAAAATATTCCTGAAGCAAAGAATTCAACTTCAACCTGTATTGGAGGTCTTTCAATGGGTGGCTATGGAGCATTATCTTTAGGAGGAAGGTTTCCAGATAAATTTAAGGCAATTTCTGGTCATAGTTCTATTACTAAATTAGAGCAAATTCAGTTGTTTGTAGAAGAGCCATTGGAAGAATATCTTAAAGAAAGCACTACTGCAAATGTGATAGAAATATTAAAAGGAAAAAAGGAAAAATTACCTCCATTTCGATTTGATTGTGGTATAAATGATGATTTACTTTCTGCAAATCAATTACTTCACCAAGAACTTTTAAAAGAGAATATTCCTCATATCTATGAAGAATTTAAAGGAGGACATGAATGGTCTTATTGGATAGATAATTTAGAAAAAACTTTTGAGTTTTTTAATCAAAATTTATAAGCATGAGTTTTGTAAGATATTAAATCACTTTTATTAAAATTTATAATTACTCACTAAAACTTAAATAAAAAAAACCTCAACTAATTAATATTATTAGTTGAGGTTTTTAATTTGTGGAGACGCCGAGTATTGCACCTATTTTACCTTGTTATGTCTTAAGCCTTGTTGTGTCTATTGTAAACAATGGATTTGTAAAAATTATATCATTAAATTTATGATGGTTTATTCCTTAAATGTTACCTTTACTGACACCTAAATTGACACCTATTAAATTATGAGATGTACATTTAATCTAAAGGATAAGAATAAGGATGGAGCTACTTTAATTTATTTAAAAGCCTATTTTAAAAAAGAAGGGAAGAAGTTTGTTTATTCTACAGGAGAAACAATTCATCCCAAAGAATGGGATTTTGAAAATAGACAACCAAATAACTTAAATGGTAGAACTTCTAAAGCTGATAGTCATAGAACTATAAAAAGGCAATTAGATAGATATTCTAGCTTATTTGTTTCAATAACGGAGCTTTATAAGAATACAGATCGTGAAATTACTATTGATCAAGTCAGAAAGGAGTTTGATAAAGAGTTTAAAAGAGTTTCTTTAGGTAAGAATAAGTTTTATGAAGCCTATGATGAGTTCATGGCTTTTAAACAAAAAAATAAAGAATGGTCTCTTGCTACAATTAAACGATATCATAATATTAAAACTCATTTAGAAGAGTTTGAAAAAGCAAAAAAGTATAAATTAACTTTTGATACTATTACTCAAAAGTTTTATACTGAGTTTACCGATTATTGTATGACCAATAAAGGACATATTAATAATACTTTTTCGAGAAATGTTGGGTTGTTAAAAACGTTTCTTTTTTGGGCTTTAAAAAATGGGCATACCTATAAAGCAGATTTTATCAATTTCAAAAAGAAGCCAAAGGTAATTACGAACCAAATAGCATTAACAAAAGAAGATCTGGAGACTTTACTTTCCATAGAAATGAAATCTAAAAAATTGGAACGTGTAAAAGATGTTTTTATTTTTTCTTGCGTTACTGGTTTAAGATTTGGAGAATTAAAATTTGTTTCGGAGAATACAATTAATGGAAAAACATTAATTTTAAAAGAAGAAAAAAGTTCTGGTAAAAAAGTGCGTGAAATACCTTTGAGTGCTATTGCTATGTATATTTTAGAAAAATATAATTATGTGTTACCATTAATAGCTAATCAAAAACATAACGACTATATTAAAGAAGTATTTGAAGAGGCGGGATATAAACATAATGTTATAAAAGCATCAACTAAGGGAAAAGAAGTTATTAGAGAAGAGATTCCTTTTTATAAAAGAATTTCGAGTCACACTGCTCGCAGAACCTTTATAACATTGATGAAAAAAAATGGAAAATCTGATAAATTAATAGCTGAAATATCAGGGCACAGAGATATGAAGACTTTAAATCAATATTATCAGGTAACGAATGAAGATGTAAAAGAAGCTGTTGATGATACTTTTGGTTTTAAAATACCTAATTCATAGAAATTATGGGAAAAAGAAATATTCAGTCACAATGGAATGGTTTGATTGATAAACTTGATTTACAACAAGTAAATATTTTAGGTCAATCTATAGAAAGAAGTTTGAAATTAGCTATAGTTGATGCGGAAAAAGAAAACCAAAATGCAATAGAAATAATTAAGAAAGAAAATGACCTGAACCAATTATATAAGTTAATAATTGAAAGGAAAGCTAATTTTTTAAAATCTAAAACTTCCGATTATTCAATTTTACATAAATCTTACGGTAGCTTGTTAAGAAGGATGGATGTTGGTGATTCAGAAAAAACAGCAAAAGTCATGCTTCTATTTTTTACAATTTTTAAAAAAGATATATTTTTTGAATTTGAAGATTTCAATAAAGAAATTATAGAAGAAGTCTATAATTATAAAAAAAATGAAATACTTTATTTATTATGTGTAAATATAATTGACTATTTTAATAATGATATAAACAATACAATAAAATTGCCTTCAATTGAAAATTTCGAGATTGACACTTTTCTTTTGTTAGAAACTTTAAGAAAAGAACAAGAAGCCAGTTCTAAAGAGGTTTTAGATAAGCAAACCGAAATAAATGAGATAAGAGATAAATATCATAAAAAAATTAATCAAGAAGGTAGAGAAAAAATTAAAAACCTTAGTAACGAATTATTTGAATTGAATTCAGATTATATAAAATCTAAAGAGGAATTAAAAGATAGTTTATTTGATATAAAATTATTAAAAAAAGAGAAAGATTATCTATTTAACTATAATATAAAAAGAGAACCATTATATGTAATTCAATTTGACAATACGGTTTGGGGAGATAATTTTCCAGCACTAAAGGTGTTTTATAAATTTTTATTTGATTATTACTATATTGATTTTAACTGGAGCTTTTTTACGTATACGATGACAACAGAAAGTAAAGATGTTATTAATTTAAATATTAAAATTATTAATAAAGGAGAAACTGGGTACCTTCTATTTATACTTAAAGAGTTTTTTGTTTCGTCTATATCTAATGATTATTTTAAATGGTTATCAAAAAAAATCACTATTGAAGGGCAAAATATTAATAAATCTTTTTATGATGGAAAAATTTGGGACAGTTCACAGAACTTTCCCAACCAAGAAAAGATAAATATTATTAATGAATTACATAAAAACATTGAAAATATATATAATAAAGTATAAAAAAATCTTCATTCTTCATTTTTCCTTTTAATGTATCAACCTAAAAAACAATTAGAAAACTATATATCAGCACCTTATGTTTTTTTTTTTTTTTTTAATGCAATAACTTTCCTTTAAATCCCCTTTACTGTTTTTACTCTTTCCGCTATTAATTTTACCATAAAGATTAAGGCCTTAATCTATTATTAATTTAATAGTAAAATAATGAAAAATATAATTATAACAACTCATGAAGAGTTGGCGGAAATGATAGATTCTTCAATAGCAAGAAGAATGAATCCATTAAAAGATTTAATTAACAAGAAATTAAATCCACAGAAGAAAAATGTAACAGTAAAAGAAGCAGCCAAAATGCTTAATGTTACCGAACTTACTATTCGAAATTATGTCAAGAGTGGAAAAATCCAAGCGTCAAAGATTGGTAGAAGAATTGTAATCAATTTAGAAAGTTTAGAGAATTCTCTAAAAGAAGTTAAATCTTTAAAATATCGTAGATAAGATGGAAGATTATAACGCAAAAGACAATAGTCTTACTAAAAACTCTTTAACCCTTCTTGATAGACAACAATCTGATTTAGAACGATTAAAAAAAGATAGAATAACAGATCATTCACTTTATAGAACTTTAACCCATTATCAAGCTGAAAATGAGAAGTTAAGAATACTTATAAATGAAAACCCCAGATTTGAATGGATACAAGTTCAGAATGAAACTGATAGGTTATTTAGCAATGACAAGAATATGGGAAGTGTTAATATCAGGCTTACTTGGAATGCAAATGGTAGTTTAGGTTATATAACAGGTAAACTAGTCAAAACATCGTAGTTATGGAATACGTCAGAATTTCAACAGATTACTATAAAACCTGTAATGTTCCGTTACTTAGTGGTGACAGCGTAAAAACTTTGAGAAAATGGTCTAAAGGAGAGATAATTACAGATCATGGGAAAGATTTTTTACAAACCATAAAAAAGTATGATGGGTTTGTAACAATTCCAGATCATCAAAATTATAAACAAGAAATTAATTCTTTTTATAATGAGTATGAAAAGATAGAACATCAATTAACAGAAGGAGAGTTCCCTAAAACGGAAGAGTTTTTAAGACATATTTTTGGAGAACAGTATGAGTTAGGTTTAGACTACCTAACCGTACTTTGGACGAAACCAACTCAAATATTACCTATTTTATGTTTGGTTAGTGATTCTAGAAATACTGGAAAAACATCTTTTTTAAATTGGTTAAAACAGATGTTTCAAGGGAATATGACAATCAATAAAAATGAAGATTTTAGAAGTCGATTTAACAGTGATTGGGCTTCAAAATTAATTATTTCTATAGATGAAGTACTTTTAGATCGAAGAGAAGACAGTGAGCGAATAAAAAATCTTTCTACTGCGAATACCTATAAAACTGAATCTAAAGGAAAAGATAAAATTGAAACAAACTTCTTTGGAAAATTCATTTTATGTTCCAATAATGAAGAGAACTTTATTCAGATTGACGAAAAAGAAATAAGGTATTGGGTAATTAAAGTGAATTCTTTCGGAAAAGAAGATGTTGATATGCTTAAAAAGTTACATAATGAAATTCCACAGTTTTTATATTTTCTAAACACACGGAAAGTTAAAACAAAAAGAACAACAAGAATGTGGTTTACAAAGCAGCAGATTTACACTCCTGCATTAGATAAAGTAATCAAAGGAAATAAAACTTATTTGAGCCAAGAAATTAAAGAAATTTTAATTGAAGATTTTATTACTTATGAAGTTAATGTTTTGAAATATACAGCTTCAGATTTATTAGAAAAACTAATAAAAGGGAGTATTAGAACAACAAGATTTAAGGTGTCAAATAGTTTAAAAGTTGATTATGATTTAGAACCAATTAATGGAAGTTATCAAAGATATTTTCTTTCATTAAATTTAAGTCATAAAACTATTGTAGATTCTGAAACTAAAAAAGGAAGGTACTTCGAGTTTGCAAAAAAGGATTTTATTGAAGATACTGTTGATTGTTGATGTATTGCAGCTAATAATAATGAATAAAGGAGTTTAGATGAGTAACAAGAGTTCAACAACCTATCAACAGTTAAATAAATTAGACTGTTGATAGGTTGTTGAATGTTTGTTTTCTTTGTAAGCTATTGTGTTTGTTGCTATTTCAATCCTAAATCAACAACACAACAAAAATCTATAAGATTTAATTTCTTAAATTTGGTTTGTTAGTAATTATATATAATAGAATAAATGTGTTATCATATTTCAAATACTAAATCAGCTAGAAAACTAGAAGATTTTTTTGATGCAAAATTCAAAAATGATATTGTTTATGAACCAAACTATCATTTAAATGGATTTGATAATCGTCCTGTTTATATAATACCTCAACAAGAAAATTATGTAATCAAATCTGCAAAATGGGGATTACTTCCAGAAAACCTAGAAAACTCAGATAGTTTTAAAAAGCGATTCAATACTTTAAATGCTAAAAGTGAAACGTTGTTTACTAGCAATCTTTGGAAAGAACCAATTGCAAATAGAAGGTGTTTGATTTTGGCAGATGGTTTTTTTGAAAGTAAGCATATTGGCAAGAACAAATACCCTCATTATATCCGACTTAAAGACCAGGAACCTTTTGCTTTTGCAGGAATTTATAATCAGCACAATAACGGTGCTTTTTCCTGTTCTATTATTACTAAAAAAGCAAATCCTTTTATGGCTGAAATTCATAATTCTAAAGAAAGAATGCCAATAATATTAGATAAATCATTTGAAAAAGAATGGTTAAATCCATCCTTTTCTAAAAGCAGTATTAACGAAATTATAAATACAGGTTTTACCTCTAAAGAATTTGAGGCTTATACTGTTTCTAAAAACGTTACAAATAGCAGAATAGAAAGTAATACAATAGATATTTTAAGACCTTATTATTACCCAGAATTAAACACGTTATTTTAATTCGCTCTTAGAGATTTTTCTAATTGTTTTAACTCAATACCAAGTCCATTAAACATTTGTATAATACTACTTAATTTCAACTCATGTTCATCATATTCTTGCGTGTTTATGCTACATGTAAATTTCCATAGTTCTAAAACTTCAGAAATAGGAACTTCATAAGATTGATATTCTCTGTTATCTGGTTTTAAGAGTAAACTCCCCTTCTCTTCAATTTGATTATATACTCGTTTGTACGTCATTCCATCATTTCTAGTAACGATAATGTAAGAAGTTCCGTTTTTAACATCTACTATGTCTTCTACAAATTCTGCAACTACATAAGAATCATCTTTCATAGGCAACATAGAGTCTCCTTTTATGGGGAATGCTCTGTGTTTTCCTGTTGGTAAAAAAGGCAATTTAATTTTCTCTAATTGTTCTATATATTCTGGATCATTATACCCTAGTAAATAACCTGCAGATACTTTTGCAGAAACAACTTCAATCAAGTTTTCATTGTGTTCATTAACAGTTATAGGGAATAAAACTCTCTTCTCTCCTATTTGTATAAATGATGTGTCTTTTGTTTTTGTTAAATCATTTCTCAATAGAATATCAACAGGTATTTTAAAGTAATCAGATAGGTCTAGTAAAAACTCTAGTGTAGGTGAAGAACGACTTTCTTCGTAAGAACCAATACGAGATCTAGTTACCTTCAATTCTTCTGCTAAACCTTCTTGAGAAATTTTTTTTAATGTCCTTAAGTGTTTAATGTTTTTTGATATAATTTTCATAATACTACAAATATAAGCAATGATTGTTTGTTTTTGTAGCTAATTTTGCGATGTGAAGAAAAATATTTTACATTTAGATTTAGACACGTTTTTCGTGTCTTGTGAACGTTTGATTGATAGTCGTTTACAGAAAAGACCTTTGTTAGTTGGTGGAACTGGTGATCGTGGTGTGGTTGCTGCTTGTAGCTATGAAACGAGACTTTTTGGAGTGCATTCTGGTATGTCTATGAAAGTAGCAAGACGTTTGTGTCCAGAGGCAGTAATTATAAGAGGAAATACAAGTATTTATTCTAAATATTCTAAAATAGTTACAGAAATAGTCAAAGAAAAAGTACCAATTTTTGAAAAAGCAAGCATTGATGAATTTTATGCAGATTTAACAGGAATGGATACTTTTTTTGGAAGTTATAAATATGCATCAGAATTAAGACAACGAATTATAAAAGAAAGTGGATTGCCTATTTCTTTTGGATTGTCTGGAAATAAAATTGTTTCAAAAGTTGCAACTGGTGAAGCAAAACCAAATAATCAACTGTTAATTAATGAAGGATTTGAAAAAGAATTTATGGCGCCATTATCAATTCGAAAAATACCTTCTGTTGGAGAAAAAACATATCAAATTTTAAGAAATTTAGGAGTAGAAAAAGTAAAAGTAATTCAAGAAATGCCTGTTGAGATGTTGGTGAGTGTTTTGGGGCTAAATGGTAGAACAATTTGGAAACGTGCAAATGGAATTGACAATCCTCCTTTAATTCCTTTTCATGAAAGAAAATCTATTTCAACAGAACGTACTTTTAATAAAGATACTATTGATATGAAAAAACTGTCTGAAACTATTTTTGCGATGGCAGAAAATTTAGCATATCAACTTCGTAAAGGAGACAAATTAGCATCTGTAATTGTTGTAAAAATTAGATATTCAGATTTTAACACCTACACAAAGCAAGTTAAAATCCCTTATACAAGTGCAGATCATATTATTATACCAACAGTATTAGAACTTTTTAAGAAGTTGTATCAAAGAAGATTATTAATACGATTGGTAGGTGTAAAGATTACAGATATTGTTAGTGGTAATTATCAAATTAATTTATTTGATGATTCTGAACAAATGCTCGATTTATATAATGCTATGGATACCATTAGAAATAAATATGGTGAATTAAGCATTACAAGGGCTGCTTCTATGGGAGCTAAAACTATTGGTCGTTTTAGCAATCCTTTTAACGGTGAACCTCCAACTCTTTTAGCACATAGAAAGCAATAATGTATTTAAACTGTCACTCATATTATTCTTTACGTTATGGTACGTTTTCCGAAGTAGAACTATTGCAACTTGCAATAGAAAACAATATTGATACTATTGCACTTACAGATATTAACAATACTTCTGCTTGTTTAAATTTTATACAACAAGCTAAAAAACATAACATTAAACCTGTTGTTGGTGTAGATTTTAGAAATGGCAATACTCAGCAATACATTGCAATAGCCAAAAGCAATAGTGGTTTTAAAAACATCAATAGGTATTTGTCAACCTTTTTAGAATCTAAAACACCTATTCCAGATCAACCAGAATTTTTAGAAGATGTTTTTATTATTTATCCTTTTGAAAAAGCATTAGAATTAAACTTAACTTCTTTTAAAGAGAATGAATTTGTTGGTGTTTCTGTTGCTGAAATTAATAAACTTAGATTTTCATATTTAAAAAAGTATGAAGATAAACTTGTAATACAACAACAAGTTACAATTCGCAATAAAAATGATTTTAATGCACATAGACTATTGCGTGCAATAGGTAACAATATGTTGTTAAGTAAACTGCCTACAACTGAACAATGTTTACCAACAGATAAAATGTATTCAGCAACACTATTGCAACAACATTTTGAAGAATTCCCTTATATAGCTGCAAATACAACAGCACTATTGCAACAGTGCAATAGTGAATTTGGGTTTGGTAGCAATAGAGAAAATCAAAACAAGCAATACTATTGCAATAGTTTTGAAGAAGATTGCACGATGCTATTGCAACTTTGCAATAGTAATATCAATAGGAGATATAAAAATGTAACACAAAAAGTAAATGATAGACTTCAAAAAGAATTGAAAGTTATTCTTGAATTAAAATTTGTCTCTTTTTTTTTAATCAATTACGACATTGTCAATTATGCAAAAAGTAAAGGATATTTTCACGTTGGTCGAGGAAGTGGTGCTAATAGTATTGTTGCTTATATTATTGGTATTACAGATGTAGACCCTATTGAATTAGATTTGTATTTTGAAAGATTTATAAATCCCTTTAGAGCATCACCACCAGATTTTGATATTGACTTTTCTTGGAAAGATAGAGATGATGTTACCAACTATATTTTTAAACGCTTTAAAAACACTGCACTTTTAGCAACTTACAATACATTTAAATACAAAGCTGTAATTAGAGAATTAGGAAAGGTTTTTGGGCTTCCAAAAGAAGAAATTGACAAGCTAAGCAAGAAATCAAAACAGGAAAAAACGTTGCTAGGACAAACTTACACATCAAGCAATAACTCAGTACAACAGAAAACTAATAGCACTGCAATAGCAATACAAGAACAGAGCAATAGTAGTGCAATAGTTTATCAACAGCAAGAAATAGATAGTATTGCAAAGTTAGTTTTGAAGTATGGAAAGTTAATTGAAGGGTTTCCTAATTATATAAGTGTTCATTCAGCAGGAATTTTAATTTTAGATAAACCTATACATTATTATTCCGCAACAAATCTTCCTCCAAAAGGATATCCTACAGTTCAATTTGATATGAATATTGCAGATGATGTAGGTGTTTTTAAATTTGATATTTTAGGGCAACGGGGTTTGGCAAAAATTAAGGAAGCACTAGAGATTATTAAAAAGAATAGACCCAATGATCTTCCAATTGACATTACAGATGTTGAAAGTTTTAAAAAAGATAAAAATATTAATCACTTGTTGAAATCTGGAGGTGCAATTGGTGCGTATTATGTAGAATCTCCAGCAATGCGTGGTTTGATGCAGAAATTACAAACACAAGATTATTTAGGTTTGGTGGCTGCAAGCTCTATTATTAGACCAGGAGTTTCTGGTTCTGGAATGAAAGATGAATTTATTAAAAGACATCGTTTTCCAGAAAAAAGGAAAGATGCAAATCCTATTTTATTAGAGATTATGCCAGAAACTTATGGTGTTATGGTGTATCAAGAAGATGTGATGAAAGTGGCAAGTAAATTTGCAGATTTAACATTAGGTGAAGCAGATGTTTTAAGACGAGGAATGAGTGGTAAATATCGTTCTCTAAAAGAGTTTAAGGCAGTTGAAGATAAGTTTGTTTCTAATTGTAAGAAAAAGGGACATAAAGATGCTTTGATTTTTGAAGTTTGGAATCAAATTAAAAGTTTTGCAGGATATGCTTTTGCAAAAGGACATTCTGCTTCTTACGCAGTTGAGAGTTATCAAAGTTTATTCTTAAAATGCTACTACCCTATAGAATTTATGGTAGCAGTTTTAAATAATGGAGGGGGTTTTTATTCAGCAGCGCATTATATACACGAAGCTAGAATGAAAGGTGCAATTATAGAATTGCCTTGTATCAATAAAAGCAATCACCCAAATATTGTTATCGATAAAACTATTTATTTAGGTTTTGGTTATTTAAAAAGTTTAGAACATTTAGTTATAAAACGCCTGTTAACTGAAAGACAATTATATGGGGAATTTTCGTCTTTAGAAAACTTTATAGAACGTGTTGTTATCAGTATTGAACAACTAACAATCCTTATTAGAATAGATGCTTTTCGATTTACAGGAAAAACAAAAACACAACTATTATGGCAAGCTATATTTAAATTAAATGCCACAAAACAGCAATCAAAACAAGCTCAACTTTTTAAAATTCAACATAAAAAATATGAACTTCCAAAACTAGAATCTCATTGGCTTGAAAATGTGTATGATGAAATGGAATTATTAGGCTTTACAATTCACGATTATTTTAAACTAGTTGCAGAACCTTTTTTACCAAGTATCAAAGCTAAACAAATGATTGATTTTGAGAATCAGAATGTTTTAATTTATGGTTTATTGGTTACTACTAGATACAATACAACTTCACAAGACAAATTAATGAGATTAAGCACGTTTGTAGATAAAGATGGGAATTATTTTGATGCAGTGCATTTTACAAATGTGGTACACTTATATCCTATAAATGGAATTGGTGTTTATGGGTGTTATGGTAAAATTACCAATAGATATGGCTTTTGTAGTATGAATATAATTAAATCTAAGACGATGGGGGTTTTGGGTGATCCTAGGAGTTAGATTTTTAAACTATTTGATGGAAGTAAGTTTTAAAGATCTTTTAATAAGTATTAAACCGCTCTAAATCTAAATTAAACTTAAATACCTACAAGTAGGTATTTTACAAAGTAACTAAAAAAGTTAAATTTGAAAAACTAAACAATAACCAACAAACATTATGAATTTCAAACTATCATTAATTTTATCAAGTATATTGATATATTCTATCTCAAGTTACTCACAAGGCTCAACTTCAAAACCTCATACTACTAATAAAAACATTCTGAGCTTTAAGGAAATAACAAAAAAAATAAATGAGCTTAGAAAAAGGCAAGATTTTTTAATGCAAAAGGAAATCTCACCTGGCATTCAAAATCATTTAAAAGAATTAACACCAATTCTTGATATCGTAAAAATAAATCCTGATAAAGCTAAAATAGCTTTGAATAAATTAAAAATATTTAAAACAAAATGGAGCGTTTCAAGACCTAAATTTGTGGAAATGGATAATGAATATCTTAAGTTAGATAGAGAAATTCAAGAATTAAATAACGTGAAAAATATAACAACAAGATGGCATACAAGTTTTGAGGAAATTGACACAAACATTAAGAGCTATGAGAAAACTATAAATTGGCAAATAAAGCAGAATAAGTCTAAATAAAAAACAACAACTCTAATTCTTAAATAATATTTTACAGTCTAGACTTATATAAGTTTTGAATCATCTATATATTTTTGTTTTATCCGACTAAAGAAGTTTAATTCATAATTACGGGTTTCCATAACTCAAATTCATTTCGTTTTCATTACTTTAGGGGCACATTCATTTGCTATGAAATTTAACGAAGACTCTAGAGTAAAAATCCCCTCAATTTTACATTTAATTCAATTGGGGTATAGGTATCTTTCACTGAAAGATACTACTTGGGATACTAGTACAAATATCTTTACAGATATCTTTTATCCTCAACTGAAGAAGATCAATACGAATCTTTCA